>CAIOSU010000076.1 GCA_903861055.1 uncultured bacterium | reverse complement strand
GGGTTTCTTGAAATAACATTGTGGTATATTAATGTTCAATACTAAGGTAAGTAAGGTGCTAGTCTGATACTTATACTAAGATAATGAAAACTGAAAAAAGGCAAACCGCATTATGGCTTACCAATCTCAAAAAGCCGTAACTTTAGTATTCATCTCCAAATAATCAGTTAATCACCAATGCACCAACTGCCCAAACTATCGCAACTCATTATTCCTTCGGCACTGAGCTTGTTGAAGGGCGTGAAGGTGCAGCCCGGCGGTATTAGCTTGCAGCGGGTGTTTGATGGGGTAATGATTGATGCCGCGGATGTGGCACAATACCGCGCTTTTTTGGAATGGAACAACCCACAACCACTGTGCTACCTTTATTTGCTGGCCCAAAGGGCACAAGTAGCCCTGATGGCTGATAGCGAGTTTACTATTGCCATACCAGGCATGGTGCACATGGCCAACAAGCTAGAGCAATTGGCACCGCTCAATTTTGGGCAGCCATTTACGCTGGTTTCTTACGCCACAGTACCTTACAAAAAAGAAGGCTCGTTGTTGCCGAGTTTTGTGGTGGACATAATACAAAACGGCGCTAAGGTGGCCTCATGCGAAAGCCAATATATGGCCAAGCGCAAATCGAAAACCAAGAGCCAGCGGCACGAAGCACCGAACTTGGAGTTTGCAGTGGCCCACACCGAACTATGGACCATACCCGCCAACTACGGTAGGCGTTATGCCCGCGTATCGGGCGACATAAACCCGATACATACCTACAAACTATTTGCTAAAGCCATGGGTTTTAAAACATCTATTCTGCACGGCTGGTACTCTGTGGGCCGATTAGTAAAGCGCGCCGAGGAGCTTAACGGTCGCCCATATCAAAGCATCGAAGTGGCGTTTAAATCTCCCGTTTACTTACCGAGCACCCAACGCCTATCGTTAGGCCAAGGGCAGGGCGCCACACTCTTTATGTTGCACGACGAAAAGACCCACCAACTAGTGCTTTCGGGAAGTTTGCGGTAAAAATAATGGTCATAAAAGCCACCACCCATTTTTCAGCACATTACCCAAAAAATAAAGTCTCGGTAACCGCAAAAAGTAAGGTGATTGAGCAAGGTAAGAACAATGTCAGTAGTCAATAAAATACCCTTTTGGAGATCAAAAGGCTCTACCGCATCGTATTCCAATCAATCTGTCCAGGGGTGTAAACCTTTAAAGCGTTTTTAAGGATGGTGGTTTTATCAAACGTCATCGGTTTAAACTGCTGGTTGTTAAACAGCTCCATTTGGTCGGTATAGTGTGGGCTATCTGGGTGGTCGCTGGCACCATAGGCGTTTACACTCAATATTTCGGCACCCTTATCCTTGCTGTAACGCACTATCTGTATGTATCCATCTCCGCCATTTAAACGATAAATACCCTTCTTTTTGTCGAATAGCACAGCATCGGCAGCACGGGGCACTTCGCGCAGGCCGCTAGCAGGCAAGCTTACCTCACCACGTATATGTCGCTGCACCATGCCTAGGGGTACATCTAAAGTGCCATGGGTTTTTAGTAGAAATTTTTTGGCTTCACGTATGGCCCAAACAGCATCCTCTTCGCTCACCAGTTTCTGCTGTATCATCAAGAAAGCAAAAGGCACATCGTGCTTTTTGCTGAGTTTATCATGTATTATCAAGGCTAAGGCAGCATCTTTATTATCGGCATCGCCGGCCAAGTTCCAATTTTTAAGCTTCTGTATGGCATCGGTAATGTCTGGGTACTTGCTTCCATCCAAAGTATACATGGCCTTAAAGTGGCTCATGTATGTGCCGTTGGGCGCGTAACTGGTATTGAATTTTATCTCATTCAGTTTAACCACTGTGAGAGGTTTTGGGGCCTCTTTCAATAGGCGGTCAAATTGGTCACCGCGGTTGTACATAAACCGCTGCAGACCCACAAATTCGCCAGTCCAATCACAAGTATCGCCAGTAGCTTTCAGCGGAGTATTATTTGCATTAAAAACATAACCACAGCTAGGGTTTAGCACTGTTGGCATCCGATCGTAAGGTACAATTTTATCCCATTTATACGCTGACGTTGCAGCAGTAATTGGGTAAGTCCAATCTAGCTTTGGGTCACGCTCTGGTACTCGGCCGCCAGAATGTAACATAATATTGCCATCCACATCGGCATACACGATATTGAATAATGGCACCGACTGCATTTTTATGGCAGTTTCAAACTCCTTAAAATTGCTTGCTTTGTTCATCAAGAACCATTGCTCTGCAGCCTTAATATCCATATAACCAGGGAAACGGAAAGAGTACTTGCCTTGCTTGGTTTTAAATACTGGACCATACTCTGTCCATTCCAATTTCTTTTTTACGCCGATAACAATACCCGCCAGCTTGATGCGCAGTTTGGCTTTATCTTTTTTAAAGTTACGCCACTCGCCATCATACTTATATTGGTTCTTGTTTTTAGGGTTGATTTCCAGTAAGTGGATATCACCAAAGTTATGGTAGTTGGTTGTGTGCGCCCAGCCAAGGTTGGGGTTGCTACCTACAAAAATCGACATGCCACCGGGGAACAAGCCGCCAATCATGTTCCAGCCCTCATCGCTGTTTACATGCGCCTCGTACCAAGCAAAACGCCCCTCAATAGGTTGATGTGAATTAATGGCTAGGTATCCTTTACCATCGGCCATATGCTCTGGGTCGACAGCTACGGCGTTGCTACCCACATCGTTTGCGCTAAAAAAGTCAGTAATCTTATCGTCTTTGGCAGCTTTAAGTGCCATGCCAAGCCCTGCCATTAGCGAGGTATTCATTACATAACCCTTTATCACATCTTTGCCCGTTATTGGGAATGCTTTCTTCTTCAAAACCTCTTTAGGGTGAGCTGCCGCATAGTCGTTAAGCCCTTGCACATAACCATCTAGTACTCCTCGAAACTGTGGCGATAAATCCAACTCATACCGAGCTTCAACAATAGAGTCTATCTGTAAAAATTGCATGGCGTAGTCAAAGAGCACCCCATCCTTACCCAATTCACTGCCTAGCATGTTTTTAGGGGCCAGCATACTTAGCTGTATGTCTTTAAAATTATCTTCGCTATGCGCCCAAGCAAGACCGTAAGCTACTTCGGCATCGGTTTTGGCGAAAATGTGCGGAACGCCAAACGAGTCGCGAGCTATGGTAACATTTGCTGGATTTATTTGTGCAGGAAGTGTAATCGTTGCGGCAAAAAGAAGGTAAAATACAACGATGGTTTTTAAAAGAGTGTTAAAATTCATGGAGCGGATTAGGGTTTTGTGCTTATTGGATGGTTAAGATAAAGCAAACGTTGCACTTTGCTTATCTAAATTGATAATTAAGGATTTGTTAACTTCAAGCCTATGCACCATGAACAACTACGTGACCTATGTTTAAGCCTTAAAGGCGCTACCGAAGATATTAAATGGGGCAACGACCTATGCTTTCTTATTGGTGATAAGATGTTTTGTACCACTTGGTTAGGAAATGGACCGTTTCAAGCTTCTTTTAAGGTAACCGATGAGGAGTTTGAGGAACTGATTGCTCGGCCTGAAATCATCCCAGCCGCTTATTTGGCCCGCTACAAATGGATACATGTAAAAACCTCTAACGCCCTCAGTCAAAAAGAATGGGAGCTCCTTGTACGTCAAAGCTATGCACTAGTAAAGGCCGGGCTAACCAAGAAGAAGCAGCAGGAAATAGAGCAAATGAGCCTATAATTTTCTATCTTTACTATCCCAAAAAAGCCGAAAGTAATGGTGGAAAACGACATAAAAACTAAGGTTGGACAAGGTTCTGAACTATCCTTCGAGGAGTTTAAAGCCCAGGTGCTTAACGATTATCGTTTGGTGACCGAGAGTCGCGAAGTGAGCCTTTTGGGCCGTAAAGAAGTGCTTACAGGTAAGGCCAAATTTGGCATTTTTGGCGATGGTAAAGAGCTAGCCCAAGTGGCTTTGGCTAAGGCTGTGCGCAATGGCGATTTCCGCAGTGGTTACTACCGAGACCAGACTTTGATGTTTGCAACTGGTGTGATTACCATGGAGCAATTTTTTGCTCAATTATATGCCAACCCAGATGTGGAAGCCGAGCCATCTTCGGCAGGTCGCCAAATGAACGCGCACTTTGCTACCCGTAGCCTAGATGCCGATGGCAATTGGGTTGACCTTACTAGCCGATTTAATACTAGTGCCGATGCTTCGCCTACTGCTTGCCAAATGGCACGCGCTGTTGGCTTGGCATTGGCCTCGAAAGTATATAGGGAAAATGTAGTTGAAGGTTCCGATAAGTTTTCGCATAATGGCAGTGAGGTAAGCTTTGCTACCATTGGCGATGCGAGTACTTCAGAAGGGTTATTTTGGGAAGCCATTAATGCCGCTGGCGTGCAGGGGATACCGATGGTTACCTGTGTGTGGGACGATGGGTATGGCATATCCGTACCTAAGGAGTACCAAACCACCAAAGGAAGCATTTCCGAAGCTTTGTCTGGTTTTCAGGTAGATGATGAAGGCAAGGGCATGGCCATTTATACCGTTAATGGTTGGGATTATGCCGCGCTTATTGAGACTTTCACCAAAGCCGTTGAACGTGTGCGCGAAACACACATTCCTGCCATGTTCCATGTTACTGAGGTTACTCAGCCCCAGGGGCACTCAACTTCTGGTTCGCATGAGCGATACAAAAGTGCGGAACGATTGGAGTGGGAGAAAGAATATGACTGTAACCTCCAGTTCCGGAAATGGATATTGGATAACGAATTAGCTACAGATGATGAGCTAACGGAGATAGAAGAAGCGGCTAAAAAGAGCGTGCGTGCTGCCCAAAAATCGGCACTACAGAACTTTTTGGAGCCGATAAAGAACCAAATGAACTATGCGGGCCAGTTGTTGGATACGCTGGCAACAGAAAGCGCTAATGGCGATGCCATATCTGCAGCTAATGAGGCTTTACAGAAAACATTAGAGCCTTTACGCAAAGAGGTAATACTTGCGCTTAAAAAAGCTTTGCGCGTAACCTTAGGCGAGGATAGTGCTGCTCGAGACAATGTAATAGGGTTTTTGGAGACTTTGCTACAAGAGGGCAAACAGAAATTCAATAGCCACTTACACAGTGAATCGTTACAGGCGGCCCTTAAAATAGAACCGATAGCTGCCCAATATGATGATGATGCGCAGCAGCTAAATGGCTACGAGATATTGAATCAATGCTTTGACAACATATTAGCGCGTGATAGTAGGGTAGTGGCTTTTGGTGAGGATGTAGGCAAAATTGGTGATGTGAACCAAGCATTTGCTGGCCTGCAAGATAAGTATGGCGTAAAGCGCGTGTTTGATACTGGTATCCGTGAGGCTACTATTATGGGACAAGGGATGGGATTGGCTATGCGTGGTTTGAGACCTATAGCCGAGATACAATATCTTGATTATCTAATTTATGGTTTGCAACCGCTTACCGATGATTTAGCTACACTGCAATACCGCACTCGTGGCGGCCAAAAGGCTCCGTTGATTATCCGTACACGCGGGCACAGGCTCGAGGGTATTTGGCACACGGGTAGCCCCATGGGCATGATTGTTAATAGCCTGCGTGGATTGCAAGTTTGTGTGCCGCGTAATATGGTACAATCCGCTGGTATGTACAATACCTTGTTGGCAGCCGACGAACCGGCTTTGGTGGTGGAGTGTTTGAACGGATACCGTTTGAAAGAGGCCTTGCCAAACAACATAGGTGAGTTCCGGGTGGCGTTGGGCCAGCCAGAGGTATTGCAAGCTGGTACTGATATTACTTTGGTTACTTACGGCTCATGTGTGCGTGTAGCGCAAGAGGCTATCGAAATGCTGAAGCCATTTGGTGTATCAGTGGAATTGGTGGATGTGCAAACGCTATTACCGTTTGATGTTGACCACCAGATAGTAGAATCGGTGAAAAAGACTAACCGGTTGGTGGTGTTAGATGAAGACGTGCCAGGTGGTGCTTCGGC
The DNA here is from genome assembly GCA_903861055.1 of uncultured bacterium. Lineage (GTDB taxonomy): Bacteria > Bacteroidota > Bacteroidia > Chitinophagales > CAIOSU01 > CAIOSU01. The sequence continues at coordinate 3,855 of CAIOSU010000076.1, read as the reverse complement.
ATATATTTTACAGCAGATATTGGAAACCCAAAAGGGGTATTTCCATCTGGATGCCGAGCCACGTACCATTACCGCCCAGCCGCACCGTGCGGCTTATGGCAGCGATGGAGACTACTTTAGCAAGCCTAGCCCTGACGATGTTTTTGAAACGCTTTATGGCCTAATGCATGAGGCTGACCCAACAAGGTTTCCTAAGATATATTAAAAGTAAAAACGCCACTGGAGAATAATTCAGTGGCGTTTTGTTTTTTTACTCTGGCTATTTAAACTCAGATTGAACTTATTCTTTATTGCCAAGCAGCACCCAATTTCCACCTGTATCTATAACGCTAGCAGTTGGGAAAATGTCTTTGAATGTTTCTTCAAAATAGACGCCAGCCTTTTGTTTTTGCTCGGGTGTAAATACTAAGTGACTAAACAACAATCTACCACCAGGTTTTAACAACTTAACCGTTTCTTCCAAAAACTCCTTTTTCATGAACCCAGAAGGCACTACTTCGTCAATGAACACGTCTATGCAAATCAAGTCATATTGTTCTTTGGTATAGGTTACATACGATATGGCGTCTGCATTAATCCAATGTACTACACTACCTTCTGGTAAATTACCATAGCGCTGGGCCATACCTACTACCACTGGGTCAATTTCTACAGCGGTATAGTGTGCCTTTATATGGTGGCGCTTGTGAAGTATGTGAGGAATGCTGCCTAATCCATACCCTAGCACTAATAAACGATTGGTTTTTTCTTGGGTAGGTTTTAGCTGCTCAAATGCCTTTGCAAATGATGTATAATTATCCTCGTGCGAATAATAAACCGCATTAGTAGCTAGAGCATATCTGCCGTTCTTTAACGATACTTTAAGTTTTGGGCTATGATCACTATTTCTAGTTTCCACAGGTATACTCACAAAATAGCTTAGTCCTTTCAAAATAAAATCCCACATATCTGTCTATTCGTCTTTGCCTTTCTTTTTCTTTTTGCCACCTTGGTTTTGTTCCCAGTCTAGCACTTCTTTTGGTGTTGTGTTTTCCTCTTCTTTGGGTTGCGGCTCTACTTCCTCGTCCACTGGTTCATCACCAGTTTCATCAATGGTGCTTGTGTCATCCTTTTTCTTTTTACTACCTTTAGGTTGCGCATCATTATTCAAATCTTCATCGCTTGGCGGAGGTGTATTGTCCTTTGGTCTTGGGTCAACAATTACAGGGCCATTCTCTTCTTGATTGAGTAGGTCTTCTTCTTCTTGATCTAACCTGTTCATCTCTTCCTCCTCCAAAAGCTGCTGGCGTAAGTCGTTCAACTCATCTTGCATTAAATCTTCATCGCTAGGAAAAAGGTCAAGGTCCACTCTTACTCCACTGGCTATCTTATTCATCCTATCCAAAAACGATTCCATAGCTCCAAAGCTGCTAATGGTGTAGAAATAGAAATCGTTGTTCGGTTGTTTAATTTGGCGCTTTTCGGCTGGTATAGCAGCTAACAGTTTATTGAAGTCTTCTTTGCTAGAAGCTATTTGAAGGGTTTTGTTGTTGTAGGTTATGTAGTACCAATCGTCGAAAGTACTTTCGATGTAAAAGTTAAAGAAGTCGTTGTTTTGCCTCATGCCAAACTCTAGGTAGCCGTTCAATTTTTTGTGCACGCCCGATTCGCCGATATATGAAACGGTTATTGGGCCATCGGAACGGAAAATTTGATAGTAAGGGTCATATATCAGCTTCACTTCGCTTATTACAAGGCTGGTGCTTAGTTCTTTGGGTTTTGCAAACAACCCAGTTTTGCGCATTTCTTCAATGGTTTTCTTGGCCTTGTTTTTATCCATCAAGTTGCTCAATGCATTCTCAAAGAAATTGGTAGTGTAATCGGCATTTGGCTTATCAAAGCTAAATGCAATCACATCGCGGGCAAACATTTCCAATAGGTCTTTTTCCATGATTAGGTCAAGGCCAATGGTTGTTGTAAACACATACTTGTTTGAGTCCAAAGTTTGCTCCATGTTACCCGATACAATCAACTTCAATGGATTAAACACCAACGGGAAGTTCATTTTTCCTTCGGCTTTTACCACACCGTTTTTGGTATCGTAGGTAAGCGTACTGCCATAGGGGTTGGCAGTGTTTAGGCGTTCTTCATTGCCGAAGCGGTAGGTTTTAAGCAAGTCATCGTATTTCAAAATACCTTTTACCTGTAGTGTCGGGAAATCATTTGGGTTGTGAAGCGGCTGCATTAAGTTGGTATAAAAGCTACTAACTGTATCTAATGGATTGTAGAACACACCAACAGTTAAAGTGTCTTTGCTGTCGCTATAAACTTTGTCGTAGTGTATTACGGCATTGTTAGGGTCTATAGAATCTAATAAAGTAAACCAATATTTTTCGCCTAAGCGCTCATCAAGCAACGAAAGTTTGCCAAAACCATCGAACATAAGGCTTTTCAATTCAGCTTCTAACTTGGCCATACCCTTAACGGCAAAACCATCGTTGAGCATAAAGTTGGTGGTATCCGGTATCTGCGTATCAGCATAGGTTTTAAAGAAAACACGCTTCCGTTTACCGGTTTCATCTTTTACCTGTATGTTGCTAAAAAAGATTGGTTGCGGTTTTGTTTTACCATAAACATAATCGTACAATCCACTGCCTTTGTAGCTTTTTTTACTCTCAATGGTCAAGTCGGCTTTATATAATCGGTGCGATTTGTTTGCAGTATCTGCAATCACCACAGCATTGGTTAAGTTGCGCAATAAGCCTCCTGGTTCTATTACCACTTTGCCACTATCAGGTATAATGCTGGCATCGGCAACACGTACTTCAGGCACACCAGTAACCTCAATAATAGAGCTGGTCATATCAAATACGCCGCGTTTACCAAGGAACTTAAGGGAGTCTTGATCTGATTTGGTGGAAACGAAGTAAGCTCCAGCACTACCTTCTGGCGATTTAAAATCGAGGATATTGGCATCCATATCCCAGAAAAACTCGTTTATCTCCGTTTTGTAGTAGTTGTTACTAAAGTCAGTCGGGATGTTTTCATCATTTGCCTTAAACTGTCCTTGTCGCTTCACAAAGTCCACATCTCCGCTTACGTTTGGCGTGTTGAAGGTTACCCTGTCTTCGCCAATCGATTTAATCTGCATACTCATAGTATCAGAGCTCATTGATTCGCTCTTGAAATTGAACTGGGTTGAAGCTAAAACTGCTTCTTTAAATTCAAATCTACCATCACCTTTCAAGCCTGAGGCCGTAAGTAGTAAGTTGCCTTTCAAGTTGCTACCTTCCTCGTACATAGTAAAAGGCACTGTGCGCATTTTGATGTACATGCTATCTCCGTATGGCAACCAGTGTATATCGTTGTCGAAACCCTCAACCAGCGGACAAGTAAAGCCCTTGTAAGTGGTTTTCTTCATGCTGAAAGAGTCGGTAACCGCATCCAACGAATCAGGGAAGAAGATGATGTCGGAAGAGTTAAAGCTAGTAAACAAGTAATCAACTTTGCCGCTGCCCCTAAGGCCGGTATTGCTCAACTTAATGCTATCGGTGTATGTACCTTTTCCGCGATAAAGCTCAAATCCTTTAGGTGGGGTAGTTCTCTGGAAACCCAATGATAAGTCTTCTTGTATTTTGAGTTGCTCATCAAAGGTTGGGAAAATGCCATAAGAAACCAGCCTGCCGCCCAAATCGGTATAGTATGGGTCGAAGCTTATAAGGCTATCTAGCTGAAATGGATCAAGCTGAAAATAAAAGCTATCTCGGGTGTAGGCACCTTGGTGAATGCTATCGGCGGAGTAGTAAACAAATGATTTTTTCCTATTGGTAAATATTGGGTACTGCAGTGCGGGTTTTTTACCAGCTTTATTATCAG
>CAIOSU010000075.1 GCA_903861055.1 uncultured bacterium | reverse complement strand
TGGCCAATTCCCTTATTTTTGGCGGCATCGTTGCCGAAAACATTAGGTTTTGGCGCTTGGCTGGCAGCTTGGTAATAATGGACATTAAATCATCATAGAAACCCATATCCAACATGCGGTCAGCTTCATCCAAAATCAAAAACTCCACCTCATCTAAGTTTACATAACCCATTTGCAAATGGGCAATCAATCGGCCTGGGGTAGCAATAATCAAATCGGCACCCTGCTCAAGCGCGCGGCGCTGCTGCTCCCATCCCATGGAGTCGCCACCGCCATACACAGGCAATGAACTTAAACCAACGAAATAAGAGAAGCCCTCCATTTGTTGGTCAATTTGTGTGGCCAACTCGCGGGTAGGTACTATTACCATAGCTCGAATGCCATTGCGGCCTTTGCTCGGGTTTTTTACTAAATAATCGATAACTGGCAAAAGAAAGGCTGCCGTTTTTCCGGTACCAGTTTGGGCACAACCTATTAAGTCTTTACCTTCTATAATCTTAGGTATTGCTAGTTCTTGTATGGGTGTTGCCTTGCTAAAGCCCATTGCATCAAGGCTCTCCATTAGGCTCTCGTGAAATCCGAGATCTTTAAACTCTATGGGCATCTATAATATTGATTTGTAAGGTTAATTACCGTAAAGATAAGTTTAAGTAACCGTACAAGCCGCTATAGCAGCATTTTTTTCGCCATGCCTTGTTTTTTCATTCAAAACACATCTTTCAATTCACACCTGCTTACCAGATTTAATACTCGATTTGAGCGATGACCGCTACCATTATTTACATCACTTACACACTTATCAAGTAAAACAACACACCTATAAAGCCATGTTACCAAATCCAAACTGCAAAATGTAGCTTAGCGTTGAATCAGGGTAAATACACCAACCAGTATGATATAAGGGGCAAAGTTGCGACTACTTTAAGTCGCCTTACTCGGAAGGTTTTAAACAGGCACTACTCATACGCTGCGAGTAATGCCTGTTTTTATTTACCGGCTTCTGGAAAGAAGAATTTCTGCATCTAAATTGCCTTGATCTTGCAAGGCTGCGACCATTTGGTTAGCAAAGAAAGGGCTCAACGAATAACCTTTGGTACCCAAACCATTAAACAACCATAATTGATTGTGCTCCGGGTGTGGGCCAATTAGCGGCCTGCGGTTTTTTACAGCCGGCCTAACTGCCGCTTTATGCGCTATTAGCTCATAAGGTAGGTTGATTAACACCTTTTGCAGCTTTCGCTCAAGCTCTTCCAGCTTGTGGGCCGAGGGTTTGTCATCGGTAAAAACCCACTCGTTGGTGCTGCCAATGTAGTACAGATTATTGCCCAGCGGAACAAGGAAAACCCCCTTTAGATATACTTCAGCGGGCAGTAGTCCTACTATTTTTACTATTAAAGCTTCTCCTTTTGCGGCATTAAACGGCAAATCTTTAAACCACGGATTATGCTGCACGCCCCAACCTTCGCAAAAAATAACTTTCTGCGCCTCAATATCTTTGTAGCGAATGCTGCTTGCTAATGTTTCAAGTTGCGAATGATCGAATGTAGCTTCCAAAAAACAACCATTTTGTATCAGGAATGCCCGCCAGCCATCCATTAACTCCTCACCATAAATTTTAAGGGCTGGGCTTATAGTAAAACCGCCTAAGGTATTGTTTATAGCAGGTTCGTTTATTTGCAGCGGGAGTATATAATTATCAAACCAATCTTGGGTTTCGGCTTGCTCATCAAACTTCGTTGCATCCTCAGGGTTGCTATGGTAGCGATGCACGCGAGTTTGCAGCACCAACTCTTTACCAAGCAGGTCCCCAATTTCTTGATAGATTTTCAACGCAAAAGGGTGTAACTCATCAATACGCCAGCTTTTAGCTAGCTTTTTTCCAGTTACAGGATTGATAACACCACCTGCCACCCTACTGGCATTGCTCGGTAATGCTGGGTCTATAACAACAAAATCGAGCCCTGCTTTATGAAGAAAATAACTCACCATAGTACCACCAATGCCTTGACCCACGACTATATATTGGGTTGAGCGGCTCATTGGGGGTTGGGTTTGTTATACAATTTTAATTGAAAGAATAAGCAACTGCTTGCTTACAGATTGCTAGGATATTTGCCCTTTACATCCTCTACTTGCTTTAGCACTTTAGCCTTTAGCTGCTCTTTAAAGCTAGCTAGCCTATCAGCTACATTGTTATCGAAGGTGCTAACTATACTCGCCGCTAAAATGCCCGCATTTCTACCGCCATTAAGCGCAACCGTAGCCACTGGAATACCAGCAGGCATTTGCAGAATAGACAAGATTGAATCCCACCCATCGATGCTATTTGAAGATTTAACCGGAACCCCAACAACCGGTAAAGTAGTAAGTGAGGCAACCATACCTGGTAAATGTGCAGCACCGCCAGCTCCGGCTACTATGGTTTTTATACCACGACCACGGGCACTTTGTGCATATTCAATCATGCGCTCGGGGGTGCGGTGCGCCGAAACAATGGTAAGCTCGAAAGCAACACCTAGCTCGGTTAATACATCAGCTGCTTCTTGCATTATTGGCAAGTCGCTTTGGCTACCCATAATTATACCTACTAGTGGCTGGCTCATGATACAACTTTTAAGGTTTCTTTAACTTTCTTGGCCCGGGCACGGGCTGTTTGCAAATCGGGGTCAGTAATGGTTACGTGGCCCATTTTACGGAACGGTCGGGTAAACTGTTTACCATATAAGTGAATGCTAACGCCATCCAACGCCAACACTTCCTCTAAGCCTTTGTATTGGGCAGGACCATCATAACCATCTTCGCCCAGCAAGTTTACCATTACGGCTGGTTGTTTTACATGGGTATTACCTAGAGGTAAGCCCATAATGGCACGCAAGTGCTGCTCAAACTGGCTGGTTACATTGCCTTCAATGGTTTGGTGGCCGCTGTTATGCACCCTAGGTGCTACTTCGTTTACCAATATTTTCCCATCCTTGGTTAAGAACATCTCAACCGCCAAGGTACCTACTATACCTAAAGCTTCTGCCACTTGCACTGCCACATCGCTTGCCATTTTCGATATTTGCCAATTGATGCTAGCTGGGCAAAACAAAAACTCAACCAAGTTGTGTTCTGGGTGGAAATCCATTTCTACTACTGGGAAAGTGCGTACCTCACCATTGATACTACGGTGCACTATAACCGCCAACTCTTTATCAAAAGGAATCAACTCCTCGATAATCGAAGGTTTGTCAAAAGCCTTTTCAATATCCGCCAAACTATTCAATTTCATCACGCCGCGGCCATCATAGCCTTCACGTCGTAGCTTCATGATGGCTGGAAACTGACTCCATTGCTCCACTATTTCACTTGGGCTGTTTACCAACACAAACGGCGCAGTGGGTATGTTATGCTCCAGATAAAACTGCTTTTGCAATCCCTTGTCTTGAATGAGCTCAATAATGTGTGGCTGTGGATATACGGGTGTGCCTTCTTCCTCAAGCTTTTTAAGGGCTTCACAGTTTACATTCTCAATTTCAATAGTAACCACATCGCATTGCTTACCGAAATGGTAAACCGTATCGAAATCGGTGAGCTTGCCATGCGTAAACTCATCAGCAATACTTTTGCACGGTGCGTTTGCATCAGGGTCGAGAATGCAGTTGGTAAGATTATAGTTGATAGCGCTCTGTATAAGCATACGGCCCAATTGGCCACCGCCCAATATACCTACTCTAAGTCCGTTACGATAAAGCATGGTGCAAAACTACGCAAAAGGGCTGATGCAGGCTAGTTACTGCGGTAGGCAAATATATTCAACTGCAAATCCATGTGCAGCATAGGCTTGATACCCAAAAACGGCTGCTGGTTTACATATGCTTCCTGAATGTGATATCTAAAGCCGGCTTTGGTAATTATTTCTAAGATATCTTGGAGTTGCTGTGGCTCATTTATATCTGAGTGGTACTCAACAAACAATAATTTTACTTGCCCCAAGCTATCAGCGCAATCTTTAATTACCGCATGCTCAGCTCCTTCAATATCAATCTTCAGTAAATCTACTGGCTGGTTCAATATCTCTTTTAGGCGCTGCGCTTCAACAGTAATTACTTTCTCGCCCAATGCACCTTCGTCAAGCCTACCTGATAGCCCTCCATCCGACACAAACTTCAACGGTTCGTTGCTAATCCAAATAGCCTTTTTCACTATCTCCACATGGCTGTATCCCGCTGCCTCAACATTACTTTTTAACATTTCAAAAATGCCATTGTCGGGCTCAAAAGCTATAACCCTTGCACTAGGGTAAACACGTTTATAAGAGGCAATTCCTAATCCGATATTAGCGCCACAATCAATTATAAGGGGGTCTTTTTTGTCTGAATTGAAAGCATAAATATTTTTGATAAATAGCTCTTCATACATAGCCACAAAGGAGGCTGCATCTGATAGTAACAATTTGCTACCAAATAATTTTACGCTCATTGGCGTGTAGCGCCCGTTAAGCTTTAGCCTAAGTTTATCAATCAGCCCAAGACCTTTTCCTCGTAAAACGAAAATTAAGTTTCGCGCTATTACTCTGATTAGCTTTTCCATTTAACCTGCATATTACTCTTTATCCCGTACATCATACTGCCTGCGTATTTGCTCGCATTCTGCTTGGGTTAGCCATTCATCAATAGCATGGGCACCCAAGGTACCCAACCTAAACTCCGTTTCGCAGGCAAATTTAGCATTTACTTCCCTTGGAGCTACATTTTTTACAAATCGGCTAAAAAACACATCTTCGTTTAGCTTCACTTTCCAGAATAAAAACTTCATTGCGATGGGTGTTTATGTTTACCCCGATTCATTATCCTATACCATTTCATACGGGCCATAAGCCAAATCATGTCGGGCGTGTACCAAAACTTACTGTGCTTATCCAGCGCCTCAATCATGGCTGATGGGTTTCGTATGCTAAGACCGCCATTTCCTCCCTTGAAATTCAGTTTCCAGGGTGCCCCCACGTAGTCATAATGCAAAAACGCTTCAATACCTTGGCGTAAAATTTCACTATCCGCTTGGAATATCAATACCCTGGTATATGGTAGCAACCCCTCCCAAAAACCGCGGCTTAGAAAAAGATGGTTGTAATCGGCTACCGTTTTTATCACTATACCCGAATGTAGGTTGTAAGCTAAACCTTGCAACTCTTTTTCGATAAATGGTTGGTTTGCATCGGCACAGTATACCTCCAAATGCCAGTGCGCTGGCAGATATTTCAAGTGGTTGCGCACTATTTGCCCAAAACCCTGCACCTCTCGGGTTTCAACAATTACTGCCGCATACTTATCAGTAGTCATAGCCATTAGGCATTAAAGGTATCACCCTTTTTTACCTTCAAATAGATAAATACACCAAGTGCGATAAATATCAATAGCGATGACACCAGCGAAACGGAGCTACCTATCTTATAGAAAGCTGGCTCAAATTTAAACTCAATAGTATGCTCACCTGCCGGAACCACCAATGCCCGCAGTACATAATCAGCACGCAAGTGTTGCACTGGTTTTCCATCGATAAACGCCTTCCAACTGGTACCATCAGGATAGTAAATTTCTGAGAATACAACTAATTCTTGGTTGTTGCTTTTAAATGCGTATTTCAATTGGTCGGGCTTATACTCCGTAAGCGTAACACTGCCATTAGGGTCAGGCGATGGGTTAAAGCCCGTTAATTGGTCGCTAAAGGTGCTACGCACCAAGGCTGTTTTGCGCGTATCTATATTAGACAAACCAAACAGCTCCTCATCGGCGGTGTTTACAGTAAGTATATTGGAAACAAACCAAGCATTACCCGCTGCATAAGGATTACGAACTACCTCCCCACCCTTTTTGCCAAGAAGGAAATACCGGGTATTGAGCATATTGAGAATTGGCAAATTCTCGGGCACCGCACCATTTTTAAGCCCCTGCTGCAAAGTGCCCATATCCTTTGATATTTGGTTCTCTATCAACTCTTGATAGATGCGCAACTTAGCAGCATGATAACCACCAATAGATTTATGAAAATAAGAGGTAGATGCATTGGTAAATGGCGCTCCACCTGCAAAATCGAGCACCCTGTAACTCAAATCGGTATCTCGCAGCACCAATTGATCGGCCTCGCTCGGCACAAACATTCTATCATATTCCGATTTAGAAACGAAATCATCGTCGTTTAGGTATCGCTTACTCACGGTCCACAAATCGCCGAGAATTAGCACGCCCAACAAAGCAACTACATATTGCTTTTTGAGCTTTTCGGTAATGAGTACCCAAATAAGTCCGCCAGCTGCCAAAACCAAAAACAACGAACGGAAAGCATCGCCACTTAAAAGGCTTTTGCGATCGGCTATTTTGGTAGCGGCATCAATATATTCCTGTCCTTTTGGCGCTCCCGTAAAATCGAAGAAAATGCTCGCCCCCAGACCAAACAAAACTAAAACACCACCAACAATGCCCACCGCAATTTTCAATTGGTTCAAAGCCTTTTGCTTGTCCTTGGTTTCCCAAATTTCCTTTAAGCCCAAAAACCCGACCAATACAAACACCAAATTGGTGATGGTAAGTATCATGGTTGGTGTACGAAACTTGTTGTACATCGGGAAATGGTCAAAAACAAAGTAGTTGAATGCAGGAAAGTTTTTACCCCAAGCCAACATTATTGCAAGTATTGCTGCACCCAGCATTGCCCACTTGTAAGGATGCTTGATAACAAACATGCCCAACACAAACAAAAAGCAAACTATTGCCCCAAAGTAAATTGGGCCTGATGTAAACGGCTGGTCGCCCCAGTATAGTTCGCTTCCGGCCACTTGATTAGCAACCTTATCGGCTTCATTTGCAGGGTAACCATTTTG
>CAIOSU010000074.1 GCA_903861055.1 uncultured bacterium | reverse complement strand
GGAAGAGCTGGCAAGGGTTATACCTGCCATTGAGGCAATTACCAAGCGTTTCCCGGAAGCTTTCTTATCTATAGATACTTACCGAGCGAAGGTTGCCATGGAAGCCGTAGGTGCAGGAGTGGGTTTAGTAAACGATGTAACAGCCGGTAGGTTTGATGCGGAAATGTATGCTACTGTGGCTCAACTGCAAGTGCCCTATATACTCATGCATATGCAAGGAACACCCGCCAACATGCAGCACAACCCTCAGTATGATAATGCAGTGTTAGAGGTGCTAGATTACTTAGTGACCGAAGTGGCCAAACTGCGGGCATTGGGATTAAACGATATTATACTCGACCCTGGTTTTGGTTTTGGCAAAACGGTTGAGCACAACTTTCAACTATTGCAAGGTTTGGATGCATTGAATATAACAGGTTTGCCCATATTAGCTGGACTTAGTCGCAAATCAATGATTTGCCGCACACTAAACGTAAAACCCGCCGATGCTCTGAATGGTACCACAGCCCTTAATACCATTGCCCTAATGAAAGGTGCCAAAATATTACGGGTGCATGATGTGAAGGAGGCTGTGGAGTGCGTGAAGCTGGTGGGGCAAATGCAATCAATCAATCAATTAAACTGAAACGATTTGATTATCTCCAAAGCAAAGTCTTTGTATGCATCGTATTGGGCTATCTCGGCAGAGTAAGTAAGCAGGTAGGCTTTGTCATCCTTTATCCAAGTATATTGCAGCCAGCGCACCCTTATATCGTTTACTTGGGCAAGGTAAGTGCTGGTTATGGCTGAGTAGCCTTTAAAATCAACACTTTCATTCGATTGTTTTTCAATTGCTTCTAACTGGTTGGATGCTTTCTTTTCTAACTCCTCCAGATATGTTGTTACATCCATACCTTCGGCAACGTCTTGCACTACAAGGTTTACGTTTTCCTGAATGTAATCTTGGTCATTTGTTTTGGGCGAACTGATGTTGAATATCAAATTAGGACTACCTTGGTTGGAGAACTTCCAGCCTGGTGGGTAGTAAACTGAAAATTTCAAGGTGTAGTTTTCGTGCCTCTGCCAGCCAGTTGGAGGTGTATACTTTTCGCCTCCACAGGCAGTAACTAACGTTACGACTATTATTGCAAGTAAAAAATTTCCTGTTGTCTTCATCATGATTCAAAATTACCAAATTTAGTTATCGGTTTGGTAAAAGGCGTAAATTTGAAAAGGGTAACTAAGCAGTAAAATAAAAAAGTACTCGATGGAAATAATTATTTTTACGCTCCGTTAATATACCGGTTTGCTAAATTAGGATTGGTTTGAGAACAATACCCCAGTTATTTTTTATCACTTTGTTGCTATTACTGCTGCACTTACCTGCATTGGCACAAGTGTCTGGGGGCAATTCGGTTTACAATTTCATCAATCTGCCTTCATCGGCAAGGGTAACTGGTGCGGGTGGCAACCTTATCACGGTTCGCGATGCCGATATTAGTTTGGCATATCATAACCCTGCCTTGCTTAATTACAAAATGCACGACCGTGCGGTAATGAGCATTACACCATACATGGCAGGTATTAAGCAAGGCTATTTGGGTTATGCACGTCATTACGACAGCATTGCTACCACCTTTCAAGCAGGATTGCAGTTTATTAGCTATGGCACCATGGCTGGTAAAGACGAAACCAATACCAACATTGGCGATTTTAGCGCAGGCGAGTTTGCCCTAACCTTGGGTGCCGGCAGACAGTGGGATAAGTATAGCTATGGTGTAAATTATAAACTTATCTATTCACGCTTGGGCGATTACACCTCGGTAGGTAACTCCTTTGATTTTGCAGCCGCTTACGACGATACCGCCAAGCGCTTTACCGCTACGGTGTTACTTACTAATGTAGGCTTTCAATTTACGCCATACTACCAAGGCTCAAGAGAGTCATTGCCACTCGATTTGCAAATCGGTTTCTCAAAGCGTTTAAAGTATGTTCCTTTCCGCATCAGTTTGGTAATGCACAACCTTACCAAATGGAATATATACTACGACGACCCTGATTTGGCTACTAACGACGGCAACCTATTTGGCGACACCACTGAAAGTGAGAAAAAAGTGGGGCAGTTTTTTGATAATTTTGCCCGACACTTGATTGTGGGAGGTGAGCTATACCTTGGCAAAGCTATGTGGATTAATTTTGCTTACAATCACCAGCGCCGTGCCGAACTTGCCGCCAGTGTTCGCCCAGGTTTGGCTGGTTTGTCCTTTGGTTTTGGGCTCAACATAAAACAGTTTAGCATAAGCATGGGCAGGGCTAGGTACCATGCCAAGCAAGCCTCAACTACCATTACTTTGGGCGTAAATATCCATCAACTCCAGAAAAAGAACCGTCCTCCGAAAAAAACGAAGGACTCATTGCCTCCAGTAGCTGCACCTGCCCAAGAAAATTAATACCTTTACCCACCATAATGAAGGACATTATTGTAGCTATCGATGGATACTCCTCGTGTGGGAAAAGTACTTTGGCAAGGGCCTTGGCCGCCAAGTACCACTATGCCTATGTTGACTCAGGTGCCATGTACCGGGCCGTTACCCTTTATTTTTTGAACAATGATATTGATTGGATTGATGAAAGCCAAGTGCTTCAAGCGCTTGACCATATTAGCATCAGCTTCAAGTTTAACCCCGAGACTGACACCAACGAAACTTACCTCAATGGCTTAAACGTTGAGTATGCCATAAGGGACATGCGCGTATCGGCTAAGGTTAGCGAGGTGAGTAAAATGAAGGCCGTTAGGGTTGCTTTGGTGCGGTTTCAGCAAGATATGGGTGAGCACCGTGGAATTGTAATGGATGGGCGCGATATAGGTACAGTTGTGTTTCCCGATGCAGAACTGAAATTGTTTATGACTGCCGATATTGCTATTCGGGTGCAGCGCCGCTATCAAGAGTTGCTGGCTAAAGGCGAAACGATTACCCTAGAGCAGGTAACCGAAAACTTGCGCCACCGCGACCAAATTGATACTACCCGAGAAGAAAGCCCACTGAGGCAAGCCAAAGATGCGCTAGTGCTGGACAATACCAACTTTACCCAAGAAGAACAGTTGGCTTTAGCCAGCAAATGGGTTGAAGAACGCATGGCTGCGAAACAGCAAGAAACCGAGTGGTGATAAATGATCGACGGTCTATAGTCAATAGTCCATGGATTCCAGCATAACGTTTAAATTTGTACTTGTTATTTTTAAGTGTCTACCATAGACTATGACTCTCGTTGGAAACGAGACCATCTATGGACTTGCAAAGCAAAATGGAAAAACTGCTACCCAACCTTCAATCGTTAGCCAGAAGCCGTGAAGCGGAAACGAAGCAGTATTTCAATAAACTGAAACGCCGCAAGCCGCCCGAGTTGGACAATACTGTAGCCGAACTGCACGAGCAAGTATTTGCCGAAACCAACTGCCTTAATTGCGCCAATTGCTGTAAAACCACTGGGCCACTATTTACGCAGCGCGATATGGACCGTATAGCTAAGCACTTGGGTATGAAAACGGGTCAATTTATTGAGAAGTATCTGTATATGGACGAAGACGGCGACTTTGTACTAAAGCAGTTACCTTGTTCATTTTTAGGCGCTGATAACTATTGCAGCATATACGAGGTGCGCCCCCAAGCTTGTAGCGAGTACCCGCATACCGACCGAAAGAACTTCCATCAAATACTCGACCTCACCTTAAAGAATACATTCATATGCCCTGCGGCATACGAGGTGGTTGAGCGGATGAAGAAGGCATTGCCAATGTAACTGAGTTCGGGTGGCACTTGTCACAATAAAGCAGCACAGCAAAGGCTAATGTGGAAAAACAATTGGAGCATTTGCCCGTAAAAAGGCTTCAAATGCAGGTTATTTATCAACTTTACTAGGCAATCACCACACTACTATGAAAGTTTTAAAATTCGGCGGTACTTCAGTTGGCAGCATAGATTCAATTAAGCAGGTAATTAATATCATAAAGTCAGAAAAGAACCCAGCCAAAACGGTGGTGGTGGTCTCGGCTTTTAGTGGCGTTACCGACCAGTTGATTGAAGTTAGCCAGTTGGCTGAAATTGGCTCGGAGATATACTTGGAAATGCTAAAGGGCATTGAAACTCGCCATATACAAGCTGTCAAGGAGCTCATCAACCCTAAAAACCAAAGGGGTTTGGTG
>CAIOSU010000073.1 GCA_903861055.1 uncultured bacterium | reverse complement strand
ATTGGAAACGGGCCGCACGCACCAGATACGGGTTCACATGATGTCGATTGGGCATCCGTTGTTTAACGATAGTACTTACGGGGGAGATGAAATACGCAAAGGAACTATTTATAGCAAGTATAAGCAGTTTGTCGATAATTGTTTTAAGCTGATGCCTCGCCAAGCGCTGCATGCCAAGGTGTTAGGCTTTTATCATCCGGTGCTGAAGAAGGAAATGCTTTTTGAAAGTCCATTGCCCGAAGATTTTGAATCGGTGCTAGAGAAATGGCGCCACTATAATAAATACAAAAAAGACTGAGTGCTTTTTTCTCTGACAAATTGGCTGTTTCTGTCAGTTTTAGTCTGGCAATGACGCTTTGCACGAATTTTGTGGATAGGTAGTATATTGAGAATTGAACTATGGACTACAAAGACTATTACAAAGTATTAGGGGTAAGCAGGGATGCCACAGCTGACGATATTAAGAAAGAGTATCGGAAGTTGGCAAAGAAGTTTCACCCAGATAAAAACCCGGGTAACGCACAGGCCGAGAAGAAATTTAAGGAGGTAAACGAAGCCTATGAAGCACTGAGCGACCCCGAAAAGCGCAAAAAGTACGACCAATTTGGTGAAAATTACAAGCAATACCAAGGTGGCGCAGGCGGTGGCGGTTCTGCTGATGATTTTTTCCGTCAGTACAGGCAAGGTAGTGGCGGTGGCGCACAATATCAAGGCGACTATGGCGACATGTTTGGTGGCGCCGGCGGAGGAGGAGGGGGAGGTTTCTCCGATTTCTTTCAAAACCTATTTGGTGGAGCAGCAGGTGGCGGTGGCAGCAGGCAGTATGGCGGCGGTGCTCGAAGCCGTGCGCATCAAGGCCAAGATTATAATGCCAAATACGAATTAACCCTTGAGGATGCCTACACTGGAGTTGATACGGTAGTAAACGTAGGTAACGAAAAGCTAAAGTTAAAGTTAAGACCCGGTATTCGCGATGCGCAAAAGTTGCGCATAAAAGGTAAAGGTGGCCCGGGTGCAGGCGGTGGACCTGACGGTGATTTGTACTTAGAGGTATCCGTTAAACCACACCTTATTTTTGAGCGTAAAGAGGATGATTTGTACCGCGATATGCCCATTACTGTTTCAACGGCAGCTTTGGGTGGTAAGGTTACCGTGCCGCTTTTAGAGGGCTCAATAAGTATGAACATAGCTGCTGGCACTAACAATGGTAAGGTGCTTCGGCTAAAAGGAAAAGGCATGCCCATATATGGCAAAGAAGGTGCTGGCGACTTATATTTAACTGTGCGACTGCAGTTACCCGAAAACCTCACCCAAGCAGAGTTGGATTTGTTTGAACAACTGCGTAAGTTGCGGGATTAGTTAATTTTAAGTCCATGGTCTATAGTCGATGGTCCATGGAAGTATATAATTTGAAGGGAAATATTATTAACAACTTCCATGGACTATGGACCATGGACTATCGACTTACCGCCCTATGCGCATAATCGTTTACTTACTTGCCGTAATTATTGTAGGCTATGTAGCCGGCTGCTTGGTATTATACTTCTTTCAAGAGAAACTCATCTTCCATCCATATGTCCTTCCGCAGGATAGGGTATTCCATTTCGAGCAACCATTTGAAGAACACTTTGTAGATGCTGGTGATGGCGTAAAACTGCACGCTATCCATTTTCACCCAGCTGCGGATAGTAAAGGCATGGTGATATATTACCACGGCAATGGTGGATGTATGGACCGTTGGGGCTTTGTAGCCAAAGATTTTACCGACCGTGGATATGAAGTATTTATGACCGACTACCGTGGCTACGGCAAAAGTGGCGGCACTATACAAAGCGAAATACAGTTTGTGAACGATGCTAATGTGCTATACGAGTATGGTGTTGGTTTGGCACCTGGCAAAAGGGTAGTGGTAGTAGGCACTTCAATGGGCAGTGGTGTTGCCCCAGGCGTAGCGGCCAAGTACCAGCCCGATATATTGATATTGAATACGCCTTACAACAGTTTATTGGATGTAACCAAAAGCCACACATTTGGCATTTTACCCATAAACTGGATATTGAAATACCACCTGAAAAGCGAAGATATGATTGGGCAATTTAACGGCCCAGTTTACATTATTCATGGCACTGCCGACCGCACGGTGCCGTATGCTTGTGCAGAGAAACTGGCCAAACGAAGCAACCCAAGCAATACTACTTTTATTACCGTACCCAATGGTACCCACAAGCTAGGCAGCGACCCTGCGTATTACAAAATGCTGGATGTTGCTTTGGCGAAATAATTCTCAGCCGCCGGTTTTTCTTACCATATTTACTTTAGGCTTCATTTGGCCGCCTTTGGGTGGTTTAGCAGCATTCGTGCCTTTGGCAACGTTAGGGGTGCCTGCTTTTTTGCCACCTTTTTTGTTGGAGCCCTGTTGGTTTTGGTTGGTAAGCGACATATGTTGAATTGTTTTGACTAAAGTTACGGTAAATTATACTGGAATTAAAGGATAATGCGGCAACAAATTTTCACTTTCTTGTGGGGTCAATTCAGTATATTTAGCATTCTAAACGCTCCTTATGAAGTCATTTATACTGTTTGCAATTTTACTATTTGTTGGTTTACAAAGTATTGCGCAACAAACAATAAAGGCACTATTTATTGGCAACAGCTATACATACTATAATAACCTTCCGCAGCTTACCGCAAATATAGCCCTTTCGTTGGGCGATACGCTTACTTTTGATAGCAACACCATTGGGGGTTATACATTTGAACAGCACAGCACCAATACTACTACCATAACCAAGATAACGGCCCAACCTTGGGATTATGTGATTTTACAAGAGCAGAGCCAGTTACCTTCATTTCCGCCTAGCCAAGTACAAGCCGATGTGCTACCTTTTGCCGATAGTTTGGTAACCATGATACGGGACAATAATTCGTGCACCAAGCCCTTGTTTTTTATGACTTGGGGCCGAAAAAATGGCGATGCTAGCAACTGTGCAAACTATGCCCCGGTTTGTACTTATGCGGGCATGCAGCAGCGCTTATACGATAGTTACTTGCAATTGGGTCAGTTAAATCAAGCCGAAATAGCGCCAGTAGGCGTGGTATGGCGCACCGTAAGGGATAGCTTTCCGAATATTGAGTTATATGATGCTGATGGTAGCCACCCAAATCTAAATGGTAGCTATTTGGGTGCTTGCACTTTTTATGCCTCTATCTTCCATAAAAGCCCTGTTGGCGCCTCATACCCCAATGGCATTAACGCTACCGATGCAGCCAATATCCAAAGGATGGCGCATAACATCGTTTTTGACAGCTTGGCTACTTGGATGATTGATACAACAACGGTCCTAGCCAATTTTAGTATCGCGGCAAACGATTCTGGTTTGGTAACCTTCAATAATAGTTCTGCAAACGCAGCGCAATACTTGTGGCATTTTGGTGATGGCAATACCAGTGTTGATGTCAATCCGCAATACCAGTATGCAGATTCAGGTGAGTATGAGGTAATGCTAGTTGCCGAGATTGCATGTAAACTAGCCGATACTACCTTGCAAACTATTACCATCACCTTCCCGCAAGATACGGTGGAGATAATAGATACAAATGAGACCGGGTTGCTAGCAATTGGTAGCTTAAAATCACTAAATATTTCGCCCAACCCAGCCCATGGCCTGGTGCGTATTAGTGGGTTTGAGAATGGTAATGTT
>CAIOSU010000072.1 GCA_903861055.1 uncultured bacterium | reverse complement strand
TTGTCAACAAGACTAAATTGGCATTTACTAGCATTGCTGCTAGCCCAACCGAAGAGGCTCCAAAAACTAAGAGCACGGTGCAATTGTCGGCACCTTGGCTATCCATAGCGGCACTGCTATTACTTACGGCCGGTTCATTACTTTCGCTATACCTTGATTTAAGGGTGTTAATGTATATCTGCCTTTCGTTGGTATTTTTGTCTACTTTCCTACTCAAATCCGATTATAAGGGTTATCCTGTGGTGGCCATACTGCTTGTTGTAGGGTTAATAGCCGCCAATTTTCAATTTACCATTATTGCCTACAGTATAGTAGGATTAATGGTTGGCGCATTTTTCTTTGGCGGTTTGCCATCGGCGACCCGAATGATGGCCCCAGTAGTAGCCATTTTGGTTGCTGCTGCTTACTTGTTCGGTACGCTTAAAATCGGCGATTCTTTTATCGATATAGTAGTTTTAATAGCCATTATAACAGCACACCATTTTATCAAGAATAAACGTATAATGCCCGCACTGTTATTGGCCATGGGTATTATGAAACTAATTGCCGAGCCCCAGTACCAGGTTATTTGGATAATGAACTTGGTGGGCGCAGTTTATCTTTTTATCCAACCAAGAATTAAGCACCCAATGGCTTTTTTCACTGGCTTAGCCACTGTGGGCCTGGTTACGGTATTTGTGCTGGTAATCTTCCCTTTTCAGCCAGTTAACCCTATTTATGAGCAAAACTTAGGTGCATATTACGAGAGTCTTCCCGACCCATATGGCGATGGTGAAAAAACAGTAACCAATGTAGTTCCAGGCGCGGGTAGGGAAGTTGATTTTATTGAGAATCCGCTAGTAAAGGAAAAGAAGTTTGCGACGCGTTTAGGTACAGCGTCAAAGGTAATGGGCTATTACACATACTTAATGATAGCTCCGGTGCAGCTTAGGTTTTACTATGGTTTCAATCAAATAGAAATAGTCGGGCTTACTAATCCAATAGCTATTGTTTGCCTAATTTCATTTTTGGGCTTAACGGTGCTGGCTATTTGGCTGTATAAGCGTGATGCAATGCTAAGCTTTGCCCTACTTTACTTGTTGTTTGGCTTGGTTTTTATTTCAAATCTTGGGGTACTGCTCACAGGTATTGTTGCCGAACGTTTAGCGTTTAGCACTTCATTGGGTTATTGCCTCCTGCTGGCTTGGGGATTGATTAGGCTATTTAAAGTTGATGTTTATGGCGTTGTAAACTTAAAGCAGTTAAAACCTGCTTTGCTAATTGTAGTAGTGGCTATAGTTGGCCTATACGGCACCCGAACCTTAGTTAGAAACACCAATTGGAAGGATAAACTGACGCTATACACCCATGATGCCAACATGTCGCCCAACTCGGCAAAAGTACAACAGATGCTTGGCAATGAGTACTTAAATATGGGTATCAGAGATGAGGTTAACCAAACCAAACATTTTGCGCAGGCCGAAAAATACTTAAAAAAATCGCTTGAGGTTAATCCT
The DNA here is from genome assembly GCA_903861055.1 of uncultured bacterium. Lineage (GTDB taxonomy): Bacteria > Bacteroidota > Bacteroidia > Chitinophagales > CAIOSU01 > CAIOSU01. The sequence goes on along the minus strand of CAIOSU010000072.1, from coordinate 7,373 downwards.
AGGTTTCACTCGGCACTGCTCGATTTGGGACACCTTTATAGCTTAAAAGAAGACTGCAGCAATGCTGTTATTTACTTAGAACGGTTTATTGCTGTATCGCCTCCGCCGCCATTAGTGCTGTTTCATTATGCTATTTGTTTGGATATGGTAGGCCGGTATACCGAAGCATTGACCTATTATGAGCGATATATTGCCGCCGATCCTTACTATACCGCCGGATATTCGAACCTCAGTTATCTTTATTTTAGGTTGGGCAAAATAGATAAAGCTTTGGAAGTAAGTAAAAATGCAATAGCCATTATGCCCAATGAACCTGATGCATACATCAATGTGGGTAAAGTTTATTTGGAGTCAAACCAACCTTTAGAGTCTATTCCTTATTTTGAAAAGGCATATGCATTAAACCCCAATGATTTGAATATGGTGCTGCAATTGTGGGACCTACATACCCAAATTGGCGACCCCGCACGTGGCAAATTTATGCGGGAGCGGGCAATTTCATTGGGCCATAAATTTTGATGCAAAACCAATAAGATACTGGCAATCAATACCAATGCAACCTTTTGGGTCAAGCTTGCATCTTTTGATAGTTAGTATTACCCAATGTGAGTTTAGTTTAGCTGTTTAAACAAGAAAGGCTGCCCATTACACGCGGGCAGCCTTTCCTGTTTTGTTGGTATTACCAGCTTAAGAGCATGTTTACTTTATCACTAAACCATTTAACAAGGCTTCCATTTGCTTTTTCAATTGTTTGAATAGCGACGTCATAGTATAGGTGTGGAACTGCCAAGTGCCGCTGCTGTTAGAGTAGTAGTAAGAATAGTAGGTGGCATTTATACCCTCAATGTTGCCTTCCATTTGCATCAAGGCTACTTTGTTTCCGTTTACAATTCTATATTCCCTGCTTATTATCTTAAAATTCGGGGCACTCGATTGTGCGTTTTCCAGAGCAATTTCTAGTAACGATTCTACTGGTATTTCTACTTTTTCGTAAATCATGATGCCATAAGCCATTTTTCCGTTCATTTCAAGGGCTAATTCGGCATCATCGTTATATTTACTGGGGTTAGCTTTTACCCATATTGATGGGTCGTACCATATTTCGTAAATACCTTTTCCGCCCGAAAGAAATTTAGTTGAGGCCGCAGGTTTTGTATACTTGGTATCGTTAAGCAATATCTTATCTATGTTTGCGCTCGATGAGTATTTGTCTTGATATACCCATGTGCCATCTTCATTTAACAACACTGTATCGCCACTAGTAGTTATGGCCTTGGTTTGCGAAAGCGCCGACAAACCAATGGCAAGAAATAAAATCGCAATTAGAAATAACCTCATCATCTTTTTTTATAGAAGTAAAATTGACTCAAAATAATAAGAACCCAACAACAGACATGTCGCTTTTTTGGGCCAATATGGAATATTAACGCAGATAGCCAGTCTATTATTCGGGTAAGTTAGTCGATGGAGCATTATGGTTTGTGCCAAATGCTTTATTTTCGGGGTGTTAAAAACTAAACAACGAGCATTATGAATAAATTAAGTTCAATGGTGGTTGCTTTGCTTATCGCAACTGGGGTATTTGCCCAGCAAAAGCTTCCATCTAATTTCTTCTTTACCACGCTTGAAAATGGCTTACAGGTTTTGGTTATTGAAGACAACTCAGTACCTCTTGCTACTGTAGAAATATGTGTGCACAATGGGGCCTATTGCGAAAGCCCCGAATACAATGGTCTGTCGCACTTGTACGAGCACATGTTTTTTAAAGCAAACAAAGACATTCCATCGCAGGAGGCTTTTATGAAACGAGTACAGGAGCTTGGCATATCATTTAATGGCACCACCTCTACAGAGCGCGTAAACTATTTTATAACCTTGGGTAATGCCAAACTAAACGAAGGCTTGCAGTTTATGAACTCGGCTATACGCTATCCTTTGTTTTTGGAAGAAGAAATGAAAAAGGAAAACCCAGTAGTAGATGGTGAGTTTCAACGAAACGAATCGAACCCGGTATTTTTCTTATTAAAGGATATGGATCATCGCTTATGGGGCGATTTGTATAGCCGCAAAAATACTATCGGCGACCATGACATTATTATGACTGCTACGCCCGAGAAAATGCGCATTATACAAGAAAAATATTACTATCCTAATAACTCTATTATTGTAATTGCCGGAGACGTAAACCACGAAACGGTTTTAAAGCAAGTAACTGAGATTTACGGTGATTGGAAACCATCTGATTTTGACCCTTTTGAAAAGTACCCTATACCTACTTTTGAGCCATTAAAAGGAAATCAATATTTTGTAACAGAAAACGATAATGCCCAAGTACCTATCATTTTACGTAGCTACTTTGGTCCCGATACCCGTGGCGATATAGCCGCTACCTATGCCGCCGACGTGTTTTCGTTCATACTAAGCCAAAAGTCGTCTAAGTTGCAACAAGACTTGGTTGATAAAGGATTAGCATTGCAAGTACAAGTAAGTTACTCTACCCAAAAATACGTTGGCCCGATACAAATATTCTTGGTGCCTAACCCCACAAAGGTTAAAGAAGCATATCAGGTATTGCAGAAGCACATTGAAATGTGGGACCAAGACGACTACTTTACCGATGAGCAGTTAGAAACCGCCAAAACCATGTTGGCTATACAAGATGCTTACAGCAAAGAAAGCACCTCCGATTTTGTATCAACACTTACTTATTGGTGGTCATCAGCTTCTTTAGATTATTACACCTCTTATGTTGAAAACCTACAGAAGGTAACCCGCGCCGATATTAAAGCCTATGTAAAGAACTACATTAAGGGTAAATATTATGTTGACGGCATCTTGATGTCGTCAACATTAAAAGAGAATACTGGTATAACTAGCTTTGAAGACATACGCTAAACCCTGAAGAACCATGAAATTGAGTCAATATAAATCCATCGTTTTGCTGCTTGTGGCGTTATTGTCCACTGGCATGATAGCTGCCCAAACCAAAGAAATAACGGTTGATGGGTTGAAGATAATTTTGAAACAAACCCCTAAAGACGTTGTAAGCGTGCGCTTGTTTATTAAAGGCGGCACCGATAACTATACCAAAGCCAAAGAAGGGGTTGATGCGCTAACTTTAAGTCTAGCAGTGCAAGGTGGAACACGCACCCGCGATGCAGTAACCTATGCCACTGAAGCAGAGAAAATTGGTTCCGTTTTGGGCGCGGATGCGCAACTTGAGTATAGCGAAATAAGTATGACCTGTGTGAAATTGTTTTGGGATAAAAGCTGGGATTTGTTTGCCGATGCAATTTTAAATCCAGCATTTGACGCTAAAGAGTTTGGGCTGATAAAAGAGCAGTTTATGGCTAATGCCATGTCTTCAATTAGCGACCCAGACCAACACCTTAAAAACCTTGCGCTTAGCAATGCGTTTAAAGGCACCCAATATGAGCGTATTCCTGATGGTTCGCCAAAAGGGATTGAGAGCATTACATTGGATGATGTTAAGGCCCATTACAAAAAGATATTAGGCAAGCAACGTTGCTTTTTGGTGGTGGTAGGCAACATTACCGAAGCCGATTTGGTTGCTAAAGTTAAAGCTACCTTGGCTAAAATGCCTTTTGGCACCGCATATAAACCTACCCCAAGAACTTTGATTACCAAAGGAGGCATTTTTATTGAAGATCGAGATATTGCTACCAATTACCTTCGTGGTATGATGAGTGCCCCAACCAAGGAAACAGCCGAGGGAGCTATAATGCAACTAGGCATGTCAATTTTGGGCAGTCGCTTTTTTGTGGAGTTGCGCACCAAGCGCAGTTTGTCATATGCACCTGCGGCGTTTTATTCAGGGGGTATATTGCTAAACCCCTACAACACAATTTACATTACCACTCAAGACCCCAAGCAGAGTATACAGGTAATGACCGATATAATTAATGAAATAAAGAAAAACGGATTTGAGCAAAGCGAGCTTAACGATCAAAAGCAGATGTTTCTTACTCAACACTATATGAGCCAACAAACTACTAGCGAGCAAAGCCTTACGCTTGGTATGTATGAAATTTTAAGCTCTTGGAAACTTTCGGAGCAATTTCAGTTAGACGTAAGCAATACTACGTTAAGTGAACTAAACAAAGTGTTCGACAAATATACCAAAGCCATACAGTGGACTTACCTTGGCAAGCAGGCTCAAGTAAAGCAAGAAGATTTTAAGCAAACCGTGGAAGAAAAGAAAAAGCCTTACTAAGCGGTTCGGTTTTTTGTAAGATTAAAAAAAGCTGTAGCCAAATAGGTTACAGCTTTTTTTTGTTGAACACTGGAGATACCGAAATTTGGTAAACTTGGTTATCGTCACCACTAAGCAAAGTACCCGTGCCTTTTAACTGTTTGGCTAGCACGCCATTGTTTAAAAGCAAAGCCATTAGCTTGGCTGTTCTGTATATATCAAGACGGTAAGTTTTATCATCCGATAAAATGCTATTAGGGTAAATGTAGAACCCTTCAAATTTCTTAAGCTCAGCCGCCAGTGAGTCGTCCTTTACATTCAACAATTCCGATTTGTGGGCCGTAGCATTAAGTGCAACTTGTAGGTCGCTATTTATGAGTAAGGTTTGTGTAAAAGCAACCAAAATAGAGTCGTCGCCAGCCGAAGCGAATTTTGCCGTATTCTTTTGAAAATAAAATTTCAGGCTATCAATACCAGTGTAAGTTGTAGCAAACTTGGTATAGTCGTAAGTTGCAGAGTCTGCATCGTTCAGTAGCAGCAGGGTTGTATAATTTTGATTGATAACATAGTCGACTATTGACTTTGAAATTTGTTTTGTATCCACTGTGCTAATAATATCGTTAAATGTGCCAACCCATGGCAGCGTGTTTTGCGACCAATATTGCGAAATCAGCAACATCTTTTTCGATGGGTCATTAATCAAGTTTTTATACCGTTTGATTATTTCGTTTTTAGCAATTTCAATTTCATCTTCCGAAAAGAACTCTTTGTCGCTCAACAGGAGCATCAAGGTATCGAAATTGGCATAAGCAACATGTAGGGAATCTGTTGCAGGGGTTATATGCCAAGTTAACGACGAAGCATATTGTAACGGGTCGTAAGCTAGGCGCAATTGTGCAATTCCCAAACTTTTGCAAATGCTGTCAATTCTTTTTGATTGCATCAACAGTTGTTTTAAAACCAAGGTGGTTAACGAACCTTTGATATCGTATGATAGATAGGCGCCATGATACATTTTTTGGTACTTTGATGGAATAGCGTTGCCAACGCTATAAACCAACTGGCTTGATAGCTTGGGCTGCGAAAACAAGTTTGCTAACTTGGTATTGAAAAGCTCATTGGGGCACGACGACACATAGCTCAACATTTCCTGGGTTTTACTCCATACCTTTCTAAAACTTTCGGGTCCGCTGAATGCCAACAACGCAAACTCGATGCAATAGCTTTGCCTGTAAAGTTTTGCAACCTTATCGATAGTGATACTATCTGCCATAGGTATGGGACCATAAAGGCTAAAAGCTGGGGCGCGATTGGTCCATTGTCTCTCAATTAAGGTTTGCTCAGCAGGATACAGCAAGGTATTCTGAATTATTGAAAACAAGGTTGCGTTTTGGGCTATTGCTGCCGCAAAGGCTATACTATCGGGTGTTTGGGTATAATGCTGTGAAATGGCAGTTAAGGCTCGCTCAAATTGTGACGATTTAACCGTAAATCGGTAAGTGCAAAGATCAAAACCGAACCGGGCATCTACTTTAATGCTACCGTCAAATTGTTTAAGTTGCTTTTGTATACCGTTTAAAAAGGCCGTGTGGCACACATAAGCCAAGCCATCGTTATTCTCGTCTTCAGCCATAGAACCAAAACGAAATGCCAGCTGCATATCATATTGGTTGCTGTTCGGCAATTGCGAGTAAAACAAGTGCAGGCCATTGTTAAGGCGCTGCTGGTGCTCGTTTGGTGCAAGATATGTTTGCCCAACCGCTAATTGAGTGACAAACAAAAGAATACAGCACAAAAAGTAAATCTTTCTCATACAAATACAAAGGTAAGATTAAATGCACAGCAACAACGAATGGACTGCTACCAATAATATAGTTGCAGGTGCTGCGGCTGTCTTATTTCTTTCCTAAAAAACACCATGCCCATTCTATAGAAATCAAGGCTTAAGCTTACCTCGGGCCTGGCTATAATGTTCTGCCAAGCCTCTTGCATTTCGGCGCTCCAGTTAATGTCATCAAAAACCAGAATAGTATCGTTGTGCGCATATGGCAAAATACTTTCGTAGTAGCTTATGGTCGATTGTTTGCGGTGGTCGCCATCAATAAAAACCAAATCCACCTTGCCAATTTTTCTTAGGGCTTCGACGAGTGTTTTATTGAAATCGCCTACTATTACTTCGCTGTTTGTTAAACCTAGCTTATTTATCATTCCATTTGCTATGGCTGCTAGTTCAGGGTTTCCTTCTAATGTTATAAACCTATTTACTGATGGGCCAGAGGCCAAATACAATGCGCTAATGCCCGTTCCGGTTCCTAGCTCAAGTATATTCGCTGCGCCAAAATAGTTGGACGTTCGCGACAATAGCTTGCCATACAAAGGAGGAATGGCAGTGGCGCGCACTTTACTAGATACAGTGCGCAAAGATTCATCCTTTTTAGCTCCTAAGTCAAGGGCTTGTATAGGTGCAGTATTTCTCTTCAGACCGGCACGTAGAGCTTCTATTTGCATCCAAATCGTTTCATGCTTACTACTGCGCAATACTTTATTGATGTATTGGAACACAAAGTCGGAGTGCACATGGTAACGGCTTTTGCCGTGCCATAAATAATTGAGTAAACTTCGGGTTCTGAATAAAATGGGCGACAATTTTTTGTTGCAAAAATAAGCTTCCGAGACCATGCACCCTAATTAAAAAAACAAAAATCAGCCAACCGTCCAAACTATCGCATGATTATTATTGTTAATTTTGTCTGTATCCTTAAATGTACTTAGGCACGTCGTTTGCTTGGTAAAAGGACACCACAACTAGACCAGATGAAAAATAAGATAGCTTTTGTTGCATTATTTCTACTTTTTGGAGCCTCCACTTTTGCACAAAGAGGTTTGCACATAGGCTTTACTTTTGCACCATCATCGGTTTTCATCGTAAATCAAAATAACTTTGAAACGCTTGACCGCGTCTCAGTCATAAGCCGTTCGGAGCTTGATTATAAACTCAAATGGGGCTACACAGCTGGATTGCAACTAGGTTTTAATTTCAATAAACATCTTGGATTACAAACGGGTGTTGGGTATGTGCGTACTGGGCAAAATTACGAGGATACGTTTAATCCAGGCCCACCTTACCCAACGCCGTATAACGTGGTTCGTAAAGTGGATT
>CAIOSU010000071.1 GCA_903861055.1 uncultured bacterium | reverse complement strand
ATTTTTACCCCATGACAGTACCTACCAAACCTCTAGCGATATACGTGGATGTGGATGACACCATCTGCAAAACCAACGGCATGGACTACCCCAACAGTGTGCCGATGATGGAGAACATACAGCGCGTAAACGAGCTGTACGATGCCGGCCACCATATTGTGTATTGGACTGCCCGCGGCCAAAAAAGCGGCATAGACTGGACGGAGCTTACTGCCCAACAATTAAAAACGTGGGGTGCCCGTTATCATGAACTGAAGCTGACCAAACCCCCTTACGATGTGTTTATTGATGACAAGGTAATCAACTCCCGCGATTGGGAACAAGGCCGTTGGATAGAAGTATGGGAAGACAAATGGAAATAAACCCTACCGATATGTTGGCCCGCGCCCGCCAAGTGCTAGAGATTGAGGCACAGGCAGTGCGCAATATTCCTTTGAACGAGGGACTGGTAACGGCCGTGAACCTGATTCTACAATGCCGCGGCAAAGTGGTTACCAGCGGCATGGGCAAGGCGGGCATCATTGCCCAAAAAATAGCTAGCACCATGAGCAGCACTGGCACACCCGCTGTTTTTCTTCACCCCGGTGAGGCGCAGCATGGCGACTTAGGTATGCTCGGCAAAGACGATGTGCTCATTGTGCTCACGAATAGCGGTCGCACCCGAGAGATTGTTGAACTGGTGCACCTCGCCGAGCGTATGTTGGGCTATAGGTTGCCGATTATTGCTATTACGTCTCACCCCGATTCGGAATTGAAACAGCAGGTGGATGTGCTTTTGTACATGGGACAATTTGAAGAAGCCTGCCCGCTGCACATGGCGCCTACCACCAGCACTACCGTAATGCTCGCCCTGGGAGATGTGTTGAGTGTGTTAGTAATGGAGGCCAAAGGGTTTACCAAAGACGATTTCGCCAAACGCCACCACGGCGGTTACCTAGGCCAACAAACTCGTAAAGAACATGAGCAAAAATAAACTGCTGCTGATAGCCGGGCCCTGCGCCATCGAGAATGCCGAAACACCTTATGAGGTGGCAGAGAAGGTATCGGCCATTTGCAAACGGTTGGATATTGACCTTGTTTTTAAAAGCTCTTATAAGAAGGCCAACCGCACCCGCTTGGATAGCTTTACCGGCATAGATAAGCAGCAGGCGTATGATATACTGCAAGACATCCGAAATAAATACGGCGTGCCGGTGCTTACCGACATACACGAAAGCTACGAAGCCGATGAACTGAAGGACGTGGTGGATTACTTGCAAATACCCGCCTTCCTTTGCCGCCAAACCGATTTGTTGTTGGCCGCTGGCAAAACGGGCCTCTGGGTAAACATTAAAAAGGGCCAATTTGCCGCACCCGAAAGTATGCAGTTTGCTGCTGAAAAGGTGCGCAGCACCGGCAACCAAAAAGTACTACTCACTGAGCGCGGCACCACGTTTGGCTATCAAGATTTGGTGGTCGATTTCCGCTCCATACCCATTATGAAGCAGTTTGCCCCCGTAATAATGGACTGCACCCACAGTCTGCAGCAGCCCAACCAAACCAGCGGCGTTACGGGCGGCAAACCCGAACTGATAGCCACCATAGCTAAAGCGGCCATGGCCGTTGGCGCTGATGGTCTCTTTATCGAAACCCACCCCAACCCCGCCCAAGCACTAAGCGATGGGCAGAATATGCTGCAATTAGATAGGCTGGAAGAGTTGTTGGAGGTGTGTTTGCGGGTGAGGGCAGTGTTGTAGCCCCCCTTCTCTACATAGGCTATTTCAAGCTGCGTGCAACTAACATTGATAATCAACAGATTATGCAATTGTTAAAGTTTCAGTGCCTTTTCGCACCCTCCCTGTTACCTTTAGAGCCCAATTTTGGCAACAACAGGCCGTAAGGCGCACCAAATAGACATTCGTGGACGACATAATTGCCAGAAGATACATACGCACCATAAGGTACAAATGCCCAAACACATCACATTTTTAATGGCATTTTGTCAATTAGATAATTAATTGCGTATCTTTAAACCATATTAATCAGTTTAGGGTTAATGAAGGAAGTAAAGGTTGTTGCATCGAAATTGCCAGTTCCGTAAAGTTTCTGTAAAATTGCATCCAATATTCTACTATCCTCCTAGTTACCATCAATACCCATTAATAACTAATCCAAGCTTTTTGATCAACGTATAATTGCGTTTCCCAACCGCTGATGCCCGTCCGGGCTATATGCCGATAGTTTCCCACTTATGACGTTTTCAACAAAACCATCTTTTTAAATAAACATTACCGTATGTACGACATCCTGCAATTAAATGAAATGTTGGTTCCTGAGTTAAAGGAAATTGCAGAAAAACTCAACATTAAAGATTACCGCAAGCTCGACAAACAAGATCTAGTTTATAAAATTTTGGACGAGCAGGCCGTGAACCCAAGCAAAATAAAAAGCATAAAAGGAGGTGGCGACCCCACTTCTATGTCCAAGTCGGACAATAATGGCGAACGCCGCGGCCGCAGGCCACGCCTAGCTATGGACGATAGCAAAAAGGCGGCCCCAGCTGCAGAAGTGCCTATTGAGGCGCCGAAAGAAGCTGCCAAACCAGCTCAAAAAGCCGAACCAAAGGCAGAAGCTAAGCCTGAAGCCAAGGTTGAAGAAAAGCCAGCCCCGCAAGTAGAAGCCAAACGTGAAGAGAGAACTAGGCCAGAACCTAAAGGCAGGGCTGACGAGCGCGAACGCCGCCCACGTAAAGACAAAGAAGACGATAGAGGTGGCAATAGAGCTCCAAAGGCAGAGCTTTTTGCCAATTCCGAGCAGGATGGCAACCGCACTGATGCCCCAGCTCCTAAAGAAATAGTAGAGGACGAAAATTTGGTAGTGCCAACAGTTGCCGCTGCGGCAGAGCCTGTTCAGGACATTCAACCCGGCGAAAACACCTTAGCCACCGACAAAGCACCTGGCGACCAGCCAGAGCGCAAGCCTTATGGCCAACAGGTAATGGAAAAACGCCAGCAGCAGCGCCAACAACGCGAGCAGACGTTTAACATTGAGTTTGATGGCGTAATTGACAGCGAAGGTGTATTGGAAATGATGCCAGATGGCTACGGTTTCCTTCGCAGCAGCGACTATAACTACCTCTCGTCTCCCGATGATATATACGT
>CAIOSU010000070.1 GCA_903861055.1 uncultured bacterium | reverse complement strand
GCGGCGGGTAAGGGTCCAACCCAACACTTGGTAGTAGTGCTCTTTCCCTTCAACTACTGCTAGGTAGTACCATACCCCCTCATCAGTTATAACACCTTCAATTTTATAACCTAAAGTAGGGGCGCCACTTATTGATATACTGTCTATTACGTCAATCGTCGAATCTTTTAGCACAGTAGCAATCCTGCTAGAGGCCAGTTGGCCATATTCAGCAAGCGAATGACCTGTTTTGGTGGTATCCAGCACCAATAGATAAACAGTACGGTATGGGCTTGAATACTGAAAAACCGCTTTAGGATGCAAGTTATCTGCCTCGCCCATGTAATCGGTTACACTAATCTTAAATCGGCCAGACAACTCTTTCTCTTCCAACCCTTCTGAGTATTTACAGCTGGCTGTAGTAGCTGCCAGCAATAATACTATCCAATATTTTACGCTCATGCTGCTTTAGTTTCCGATTTTTGCAAGGCCAGCTTTTCGGCGTCTTTATGCGATGGCTTAATGAGGCCCGTGCGTTGCTCCTCCAAATGTAACTGTTTTTGCAGGAATTTTGCAGTTTGGTTCGGGCCGTTTGGGCTCCAACCTGGAGGATTAACCAACAGTTTTAGTTTGTCTTTAAAGGTTGGCATCCGTTTCAAATCTTCCCAAATAGAGGCATACTCGTGCGTGGCAATTTTTACGGGGTTGTACGTATCAATATTATTAGTGATGCCGTAAATAGGCTCATCTTGGTCTAACTCCTCTTGGTAAGTGCCAAACATACGGTCCCAGATAACAAGCATACCTGCATGGTTTTTGTCCATATAGCGCACATTGCTAGCATGGTGCACTCGGTGTGCCGATGGGGTGTTAAAAATCCACTCCAAGGGACCCAATTTGCCTACCAGCTCGGTGTGCTGCAAAAACTGGAAGATGAGGCTGAAACTCATCATGGTTAATATCATCCACGGCTGAAAACCAACAATGGGCAACCATAGCCAAAAAAAGTATTTGTGAAACAACTCGGTCCAGCTTTGACGCAATGCGGTAGAGTAATTTAGATTGGTGCTACTATGGTGGTTTACATGGGCAGCCCAAAGGATGCGCACTTCGTGGCTAAGGCGGTGGTGCCAATAAAAACTTAAATCGTCGGCAAATATCAATAATACCCAAACCCACCAAACACTGCCCAACTCGAAAATATGGAAATGGGTGTATAAAAACGTGTAGGCAAAAAACGCAACAGCTTTCATTACCAAATTAACAAACAACGAGCCGATGCCCATGGTTACGGAAGCAACACTATCCTTACCATTATACAACTCCCTCGATTGCAAAAAATTGACAACCAGCTCTAGGACAATGGCCGTGATAAATACCGGAAAGGCATAGAAAATAACCTTATCAGCAGGCTGAAACGAATCGAATATTGAATTTAGTGAACTAAGCATTGGCTACTGCAGACTCCTCTTCTGCGCGCTTTAAGGCATTATGGTAAGGTATTAACCAAGCAAACGAAATTAGTGCAATAATGGGCACAACAATGGATACGGCCAGCGGATTGGATACTGACTGCAAGGCCAAAATAGCAAAAGGCACCGCAACTATTAACCGAAATATCTCCATAAAAAATGCCCAACGCTTATTTTCCAGCAAACCTCCTAAGGTAACCAGTGTTATTACTATTAACAATGCAAACGCCAATTTGGTTAACCACTCAAGATTTTCGGCCACCAATAAATAACCCGTTGCGCCAGCTAATAACAGTACAAACTGAAAAAAGATGTAATAAGCCAAACCTACAACAATGTGGGTATCGTACTTACGGAAACTTTGGGGGGTTACCTCTTTAAAGGGCTGCACGCCACCTAAATAATCTGGTTTCCAACCTGGTTTCAACACCAGCATTTTAACCGCATCCACCAAGTTGCGCGCTTTGGCAACGTCTTTAAAAAGTCCGCCCCAATATTCAAAATTCAACCACAGTGGGTTCCAGCTCTTAGGTTGGCCTGTGATACCAAACACCACTTCCTCCTCTTCTGCCTGAAAAGTGCCAAACATACGATCGAAAATAATAAGGGTGCCGCCATGGTTACGGTCAATATACTTTGGGTTTACGCCATGGTGCACGCGGTGGTGGCTAGGCGTATTCAATACGTATTCGAACCAAGCTGGCATTTTGTTAATAGCCTTGGTATGAATCCAAAACTGATAAAGCGTTTGGAACGAACCAACGGTAAGAAACATGATTGGCTCAAAACCTAATAAGGCTAATGGCAAATAAAACACCCATGAAAAAGCTCCTTGCAACCAAGCTTGGCGCAAAGCAACAGTGAGATTATACTCTTCGCTTTGGTGGTGCACTACATGGCTGCCCCACAGCACACTTATCTCGTGTGCCAAGCGGTGAAACCAATAATAGAAAAAATCGACCCCTATGAATAATGCGCTAAAAGTGAGCACCACAGCCCACGTTGGCGCATCGCCGCTCATGCCCGGCAAGGTAGTAAGACGAAAATTATCGTAAAGGTAATTATAACCTATAAAGACAAACAATTTCAGAAACACCCCGCTCACTTGCGAGCCAACGCCCAAGCTAAGATTGGCTATCGCATCATTGAAACGGTAGTAATTAGTTTTGCGCAATCTGTCCAATAAAAGTTCAATCCCTATCAGTAGGAAAAATACTGGAATTGCTAATACTATGTAATTAACCGCCTTATCCATAAAGGGATACCTAAAATGCTGATTGCCTACAAATTAAAACAAAATTATGCTATTGTAGTTTTATAAATGAGCCGCAATTAGGTCGAAAGACGTAATTATGTTAAAATAGCTGAAGAATCACTTAAAACTTGTAGGCATAGGTAATGAGCAACAGATAATCGGCAAAAGCCGCATCACCATGCCTAGGATTACCCGTTAATGCCTGTGTTTCTTTATCGGTAAGGCTTTGCAACCTATTTCGATACAATGCTGCCGGCACACTTACATTTACCTCATGCTTTTGTTTGATTTTATAGGTAACACCCGGCTCAATAGAAACAATATATCCTGGCCTCCTAAAACCATCGCTTTTACCAAATGCATCTTTTACAGGTACACCCTCAACCCGGGCACCCAAGGTAACGTTCAATTTGTTATTGTTCATAGGGTAAAAACTTAAACCACCACGAACCATAAATTGATCGGTGATTGACATGATTGCCTCATTGGCCAAAATCGGGTTCAACGAATCGCGATAGGTGCGCACGCCATTGGTATTCATAGGGTTGAACAAATAAAACCCATTGGCATAAGCATATAAGCGATGTACAATGTGTGTGTATGCTTGAAACTCGACATTAACGCCCCAACCGCCATCGCCTGGCTGAATTGATTGATCAACAGGACGCTCTTGGGGACCATTTACGGTATAAAACACATCGGTTGTGTTCTCGTTGCCTGTCGGCAGTTTAAGGCCACCGCCTATGGATGCATTGCGCTTCATGCTTTTCATCGGATCCAGAATCCAATAGGTAGCGGTTAAGCGCATATCGCCAATACCGTATGCTTTGGTATTAAATCTGTTTTTACGGTCATGCTCGTAAAGCGATGACCTATCGGAATAAACTAAGGGCATGGTGGCATTCAAAACCAGCTTTCTATTAACGGCATAGCTCAGTGTAATGTCCATTGATGTAGTGCGGTTTATCACTTCGGTTTGCTGCTCAACTCGCTCTTCTTGCTCCTCGTCACCTTTAAAATGCTTGTACGAATGCAAAAAGCGGTAGCCTAAGGTAAGCTGAAACTGACCCTTGTTTAAAAAGCCACTGCTATCGGTAGCGGTGCACATACCCATATGTCGCACTGCAATACAGCCCTGACCATTGGTATCAATAGCATAAAACAAGCCCAAAAAGGCGGCCAAACACAAGGTTATCGAATAGAAATTGGGAGAGAATTTCTTCATCGTTAGGTTTTTTAGTTGTTATCAAATTTAACAAAATAAAGTGTACAGGCAACAAAAAATACTTTACCTGCAGGCAGCAACTAACCAGCTTGCAACACTGCGCAATCTCTTGTACAGATTATTTCCATATATTGTCCAAAAATTCCTTTTAGCGATGAAAAACCCCTTCTGTACCTTACTACTAATAGCATCAGTTGCTGTTGCAGTGGCAAGCTGCAAATCGACCTCGGCGCTGTTTATCAAACTTTCGGATTATAAAGGCCAACGATTGGAATACGGAAGCCAAGGGGGTATTACTGGCGGGGGCACTACTATTTCAATAATTGAAAATGGCCAAATATTTTCGACCACCACAAATCCCGAAGTAGAATATTACCATGGCCAAGCAAATGCCAAAGAGGCTGCTGCCTTGATTGCAGAAGCGATGGCAATAGTTGATAAACACGGTGAAATGACCGGCTCGGGAAATATGACCTACTACCTAGTATATAACGATGGCGCCACCTCCAGAAGGATTACATGGGCTTCGGAAGCTTTCCCTCCGGCAGATGTGAAAGCCTTTACTGCTAAAGTGGAGCAGTATTTGCGCAGCGTTAAATAAGTTGCTCGTTATTGCTCTTTAGCTGGTTCTTGCACTTTTGCCTTCGGAGCTTTTGCAACTTCAACCCTAAGACCAAATGCCATTACATCGGCCAAATCATCGGTGCGCATAATTTGCTCGAAAGCAAGTTTGTAGGTTCCAACTTGGTTAAAGAAAACTCGCTGCTGAATGTACTGCTGCACATTGCATATATCGCCAGTGCAATCGCCAAACCATTGGCCTTTTTCGTCGGCCAAAGTTAGTTGCAAACGTTGTTGCTGCACCGTGTCGTTAGGATAAGTGGTATACACCATTACCCATAAGTTACTGTTCGGGTAAAAGGTAGTATGCCGCAGATTGACCAATATATCGTAAAACTGGGTTGTATCGGTAATATCGAAACTGAACTCAACCATGTGGTCCTTGTTCCATATCTGATTCGGAATATCACGATTCTCCTCAAACACCTTTGTTGGGTCATCGCACCCAACCAACATGCTAGTAGCTACAATCATCAACAACATTAAGTGTCTCATGCTGCGTCTCCTCCTCCTTGGTTGTTACCACCTTCGCCGCCACCACGGTTGCGGTTGCCACGGTTACGGTTGCGCCCGCCACGGTTGCGGTTTGCACCACCTTCCCTTGGCTTACCATCGCCAGCAGAGCCGTTAGTAGGGCCTTGTGGCTTTGGTGTTTCGCCACCTTCTGTATTGGGTTTCTGCTCACCAGTTGGCCTAGGCCTATCGCGTTGTTGGTTTCGGTTATTAGATTCTCCTTCGCCTCGGTTGCGCTGCTGCGCTCCTCCGCCTTGTGGCTGTGCACCACCTTCACGTGGAGTGCCTTGCTGTGGCCTTCCCTCCCGTGGCTCGCCACCGCCGCCGCCTTTTTTCTTTTTCTTGCGCTTCTTGCCTGTTTTTTCAAGGGTGCTGAGGGTTATTTGGCCAACAGTATCGGCATAATCCTGTTCAACTTCTTCCTCTTCTACTTCCTCTACTATTACTATTTGCCCTAGTGGCTGACCTTTTTTGCCATTCTCGTTCAGCTCTATAATATCGGCAACTTGCTCTACAGTAAGTGGATAAAACGTTGGGTCGCCAGCGTATGTATACCACATTAGGCGTTTAAGTATATCGGTTTTCATCAAGAAAACCACACCTGTATCGGTTTCAAGCTTTTCTGCCTTTTTAGGGAAATCTTGAAGGGCTTCCATGTACATATCCAACTCATAGTTCAAGCAGCATTTCAAACGACCACATTGGCCTGATAGCTTAGCTAGATTGATGGATAGGTTTTGGTAACGTGCAGCGTTGGTTGATACCGATTTGAAATCGGTTAACCATGTTGAGCAGCATAGCTCCCTTCCGCATGAGCCAATGCCCCCTATTTTGGCAGCTTCTTGTCGTGCACCAATTTGGCGCATTTCAATTTTGACCTTAAACTCACGGGCATACTCCTTTATTAACTCACGAAAATCGACGCGGTCTTCGGCAGTATAGTAAAAAGTTGCTTTCTTTTTGTCGGCTTGAAACTCCACTTGGCCTATTTTCATATCTAGTTTCAAGGCACGAGTAATAGCGCGGGCACGCACCATAGTTTCTTGCTCAAGGGCTTTAGCCTCCTTCATCAAATCAAACTCGGTATCGTTGGCCAAGCGCAATATGTTCTTAAAATCGGCATTGCGCTCCTTAACTTTCTTTTTGCGCATTTGCAGCTTTACCAACTCGCCAGACAAGGAAATTTGACCAATATCGTAACCCATTGACGTATCAACCACCACCCAATCGCTGGTATGCACGGGTACTTTTTGGTCGTTTTTGAAAAACTCTTTGCGACTACCTCCATTGAAGGTTATCTCGTAATACTCAGGACCTTCTTGGCTTCCGAATGCTATGGGCATCTCGGCCAACCAATCGAAAGTGTTCATCATATTGCAAGCGCCACTGGCACAACTGCCATGCGACTTACAACCCTTCGGTAATCCATTATCTGTGGCACAACTGGTGCATCCCATACTTTATATTTTATGTACGATTTGAAAATTTGAAAATGTGCTAATTTGAAAATGGTATTACCATTCAAAGCACCTTAAAGTCAAAATTTCAAATCATAATCCTTCTTAAAACAATAAAACCTATTTAGTCAATGGCAAATTCATTTTCAAATTTTCAAATTGCCTTATTTTCAAATCATCAATATCATTTCCAAATTTCCAAATTATCTCATTTTCAAACTAAACTGCGGCATTCTGCGGTTTCACCAGCTTGGTTAACCTAATACTCAAATCGAGCATGAGTATTTTGCCGCTAGCGTTGCGCTCTATGTGATAATAAGCATCGTTGAGCCAATCGGCCAAACGAGCCATTTTTTCTTGATTGAATTTACCCGCCATATCCCCTACCACATTCTTTTCGCTACCGATAAGCACGTCCGATGGTTTGCCATAAACCTGCAAGTGCAATACCTCGCGCAGTATGTGCAGCGCATATACCATAAAAGATTTTTGCGCTTCGCGGCCCAAAGCACCAAATGTATCGGCCCAGCGAACGTGCGCCATTGGGTCGGCATTGCGGCTCAATATGATTTCTATCCATTGCTCAAACAGCTCGGCGTGCTCGCCTGCCGAGTGGTTTATCAAGTCTAGGGCCTCAATATAGTCACCATTGGCCAAACCAGCAATTCGGTAAGCCTCATCCGGTTGCAATTGTTGCAAATTAACTAAGGCATCGGCAAGCTGTTGCTGAACAATGGGAGGTACCTTAATTATCTGCATACGCGAAACAATGGTACTTAACACGGTCTCCAAATTCTCAGCCACTAACAAGAAAACCGTTTGTGCTGGTGGCTCTTCAAATATTTTAAGTAGTGTGTTGCCTTCTTTACCCAAGTATTCAGGCAGCCAAATCAGCATTATTTTATACCCCTGCTCGTATGCCTTAAAACTCAGCCTGCGCATCACATCCTGGCATTCTTTAATCGGTATGTTGGGTTGCTTATTTTCGGCATTGAATTTCACCATCCAGCGGTGCAAGCTCAAATAAGGACTTTGGTTCAACACTTCGCGCCACTCAGTAATAAACTCAGTACTAATCTTCTTATTTTCTATATTGGGAAAGGGAAAGCTAAAGTGCAAATCGGGGTGCGCCAGCTTCTGCATTTTTAGGCAACTTGGGCACTCGCCACAACTATCTGCTGGTTGAGGGTTTACGCAGTTTAGATATTGGGCATAGGCCATTGCAATAGGCAAACCACCAAAACCCAATGGCCCCAAAAACATTTGGGCATGGGGCACATGGCCTTCGCGCACCGAAGAGATAAGTTGCTGCTTTAAGTGGCCCTGGCCTATGATGTCTTTAAACTGCATGGGGTTTTCTGTTGCTTTTAAGGTGTTATGTTTAGTGGTCGGACGAGCTTGCCATTCGGGTTGCTCATTCAGTCATTCAACATTCACACTTTGGCTATGGTAGTCGTCAGACCACTTCTAACCTACAACAAGAACTTACGCGGGCATGTATTGTAGCATGGCTTCGATGGGGTCGGCAGTAGAAGGGAACGAGGCAATCAGGTGCCCTTCTTCGTCCAACAAAAATTTATGGAAGTTCCACTTTATCTCTTCGTCCTGCAATCCGTTCAACTCTTTGCTAGTGAGAAACTGGAATATAGGAGCTTGATTTGGAGCCTTCGTGCTCAGCTTTTCGGTAAGCGGGAAGGTAACGCCGTAGTTGCGCTCGCAAAACGCGGCAATGGTATCGGCAGTGCCGGGCTCTTGTCCGCCAAAATCGTTGCAAGGTATGCCCACCACCACTAAACTATCTTTGTACTCTTCCTGCAACTCTTGCAACTGCTTATATTGAGGCGTTAAACCGCACTCGCTGGCCGTGTTGGCCACCAATATCTTCTTGCCACGGAAAGCGCCGAAATCGACCATTCCGCCCGTTAATCCCTTTAAACTGAATGTATGTATACTATTGTTTGAAGCCATGCCGGTAGCCTTTAGTTAGTTCCGGTTGATACCGTAAAGTTGGTGAAAATTTGTGAATAGTCTATGGTCGGTAGATCGCCGCAGATAGATAAAAATGTTCTATTTAGTAATACAGGCGATTGGTTGATTGCTTCTGGCTGCATAAATTTAAACTAATGCTCCTTTTGCCCCCCTCTGTATAGCTTGCAATTTGCTGACTATGGTTAAGCACAAACTTGATTCACCAATGAATAAAGTAAACAAATCTTGTTTTAGTATACAATTACAGCTTAGCTTGTGGCATTGACAGCTCAATCATGAACTTGTCATCTAACACGTTCAGGTACCGTGCTGCGCCGCCTGAGACTTTTACAATAAAGCTTTCGTTGCTTTTGTTGTTCGGCAACTTGCCAATTACCTTGGCATATATCACGCGGTCGTTCATCAGGTTGCGCACCTTTAATACCGAGCCAATTGGGGCGGTTTTGTGCAAGGCATAAAAGCGGTACTGGTTTTCATGCGAAGGGTCGTTGAGCCAGCCAGCGGTACCTTTAATCACTAGCTCGTTGCCGCTTGCAACAGATGCGTTGTATTTCACCTTTAAGTCGGAAAGCATGGCCAAATCAAGCGATGCTAACGATCTTCCATCATCATCGCTTACTAATCCATCGTTAGGGTTAACAGCAGGTGCCGCGCTGCCCTGCGGTTTATTCGGGGTAAACAACACATTGGTATCAGTGGGCGAAGCTGGCGGTGCAGTGTACTTTGGTGCCGTAGGCTTGGTTGTTGAGGCCTTACTACCCGGTATCAAAAGCACTTGGCCAATACTCAAGCCTTCCACTTGCAATTTGTTCAGCTCTTTAATGGCCGCAACGGTAGTGTGTGGGTATAGTCTTGCTACGGAGTACAACGTTTCGCCGGTTTTTACAATATGTTGTGCTTGCTCTTTAGTGCTAGCGGTAGTTGCAGTTGGTGTATTGTTGGTTGGCTTTGTTGGGGCTGTTGGCGTGTTTGGGGCTGAATCATCAAGTTTAGCTGCAAACAACGGCACCACTAGCATATCGCCGGGGCGCAGTGCCGCGGCAGGGTCTGCTAGTCGGTTTACGCTTCGCAAACTATCCACCTGCACTTTATAGGTTTGGGCTATTGAGTAAAACGTTTCGCCTGGGAGCACTTGGTGCACCGTGTATGCCTTGCCATCAATATTTACTTTTGTTTGCGATAACAAAGTACCGGCAAACAACAAGCAAACTGATAGTAATACGGCTTTAAGGTATATGCGAAACATGTAAAACAAAATGGCTAAATTTGATTGGGTTGGATATACCACCCATAATAAACCGAAAGTTAGGGCAAATTATTATCTGCACGCATTATGAGAGCTAGCTTTTACAAACCGATACTGCAATGGGTGTTCATGATTTTAGGCACACTGCCCTTGGCGCTCATGGCCCAAGATACGCTTATTAACGCCATCAATACAGGCTACCAAGCACCCATTGTAAAAGACACCACCCAAACGGTGGACAGCTATAGCGGCAAACAAAAAGTGTACTACTTTAAGCTGCACGATGAAATAATGCCACCTGCAGGCCGCTTGGTAAATAAAGCCCTTGACGAGGCCGAAGCTTGGGGTGCTACCTTGGTAATAATGGAACTGAACACCTTTGGTGGCCGAGTGGACATTGCGGATGAGATACGCAATAAAATATTGAACGCCAAAATGCCCATAGCCGTATGGGTAAACGATAACGCCGCCTCGGCAGGGGCGCTTATTTCTATAGCTTGCGACAGCATATACATGGCATCGGGCAGTAGTATTGGTGCAGCTACCGTTGTAAGTGGCGAAGACGGCACGCAAATGCCCGACAAATACCAAAGCTATATGCGCAGCACCATGCGCAGTACTGCCGAGGCCAATGGCCGCGACCCGCTTATTGCCGAGGCAATGGTTGATGACCGTATAGTCATACCTGGCATCATAGATTCGGGCTTTACGCTTACGTTTACTGCTGCCGAGGCCTTAAAACATGGCTACTCAGAAGGCTCTGCCGAAAACCGAGAAGAGGTATTGAAACTGATTGGCGTTGCCGATTATGAGCTAAAGGAATATGAACCTGACAGCATTGATGCCATCATTTCGTTTTTAATGAACCCCGTGGTCAACTCGCTTTTGCTATTAGCAATTATTGGGGGCATTTACTTCGAGCTGCAGGCTCCGGGTATTGGTTTCCCATTGGCTACGGCAGTTACTGCTGCAGTGTTGTTTTTTGCGCCGCTGTATCTTGAGGGTCTTGCCGCCAATTGGGAGATTTTACTATTTATAATAGGCGTAATTCTCTTGATTATAGAGTTGTTTGTGATTCCTGGCTTTGGTATAGCGGGCATCAGTGGCATTATTCTTATTGTTGGCTCCTTAATACTTTCATTAGTAGCCAATATTGATGGCTTTGATTTCACATTTGCTAGTGGCGAACAGCTAACTAGGGCGGTACTGCAGGTAACGGTTATACTTACCCTGTCCATTATCGGCTTTTTAGTGTTTAATGAGCGCATAACCAATAGTGCCGCCTTTAAAAAACTGACCTTGCAAGATTCATTGAGCGGTGAAGGCTATACTGCTGGGCTTGCAGAGCTTGATAACCTAGCTGGCCAGCATGGCACTGCTGTTACTAATTTACGCCCATCAGGTAAAATATCTATAGGCGAAAATCGCTACGAAGCCTCTACCGATGGCGAATTAATAGAAAAAGGAACGGAGATAATTGTGGTAAAATCAAGAGGCAATTACTTGCAAGTACGGAAGGCCTAATTAAGCATGCAAGCGCGCACCTAACCACAAACCACCAAAAGCAAACAACACACCAAGTGCGTTGCTTAGTAACGCATACAATAACGCGGACTTGATGTCGCCGACCTGTATACGCTGCATCATTTCGATGGCAAAGCTAGAGAAGGTAGTAAAGCCGCCCAGGAAACCCACGAAAAGGAAATTCTTGAGCGTGTCGGGCATTTGAGGCACATCCAACCAACCCCAAAGAAAACCAATAAGCAACGAGCCAACCATGTTTACGGTAAAAGTGCTCGCCGGAAAGCCGAGCCACTGCTGGTTACCCATCCAATGTAGCACCCCGTAACGACCTAATATGCCCAGTGAGCCACCCACAATAAGTGATAGTATGTTGTACCACATGTGGCAAAGGTAGCGGTTTTGGTCGATGGTCGATAGTCCATGGTCCATAGACCAAAAACTTGAAAAGAAATTATCAAAAAAAAATAGGCTAAACCCGTCCGTGCTAAACCTAATAACTCTATTTATCCTAAAAAAATCCATGGACTATCAACCGTCGACCATCGACTATTCAAATATTTCCATCGAAATGTATCAACAACACTTGGGCATGACGGCCAAAGCACCTATTTTTACTGCCTAATAAGAATCCCAAACATTTACTACATAACTAGTCATGAAAAATTCTACCAATAAAGCGTTGTTTGAGAAGGCAGTAAAAATTGCCCAAGACGGAAAGGACTTAACAAGTGCTATACCGGTGTTGATGCAATTGCGTGAACAAGCTAAAGCTGCCGAAGACCCTCTAGTAACTAAAGTATTGCGCCTTGC
>CAIOSU010000069.1 GCA_903861055.1 uncultured bacterium | reverse complement strand
GCTGCTGCCGGTTTTGATCACGAGATGTCGATATTAACAGGCAGCTGTGGCGGTTTTACTCAAATTGCTACAAGGGATGTGTACGGCGATGGTGGCACCGAAAGTATAGCCTTGAATACGGTGAGCGGCACCACTTATTATGTGTATGTAGCTTACTTTACTACTGGCTCTACTACTGGCAATTTTACGATAAGCCGCACCTGCAACAACCTTTCTTTTGTTAGCGGCAGCCAAGTAACCAGCGATACGATATGTGCTAGTAGCAACTTTACGGTATACGGAAGCAACATTGACGGTGAAATATGCACCTACAGTGGCAGCAATAAGTATGGCTACTATTGGTTTTATAGTGCCGATAATGGCGCCAATTGGAGCTTGCTACCTGGTATTACTTATGCTGTTGATGGTATGGGCGATCTGGTAACCGTACCTCAAAACAGTCCAACTTTTAGTGCATTGCCGGTGGGTACTTATTTAATTTCGAGGGACTACTACCGAAATACTTGCGATTATGCTTACTACGAATCAAATTATCTTACCCTAACGGTTATATCTGAGTCTACTGCCCCGACAGCCATCAGCGGCAACACGCCAATTTGTAATGGCGGTAGCGCAACCCTTACTGCCAGTGGCGGCACTGCCGGCGACGGAGCTACGTTCCAGTGGTATGCGGGCAGTTGCGGCGGCGGCACGCTGTTGGGCACAGGCGCATCCATCACGGTATCGCCCACTGTTACTACCAGTTATTTTGTAAGGCGCAGCGGCACTTGTAACACTACCACTTGCGTATCGGCATCAGTAACGATTTTATCTGAGTCTACAGCCCCAACGGCCATCAGCGGCAACACACCTATATGTAATGGCGGTAGCGCCACCCTTACTGCTAGTGGCGGCACTGCCGGCGACGGGGCTACGTTCCAGTGGTATGCGGGCAGTTGCGGCAGCGGCACGCTGTTGGGTACTGGCGCCTCCATCACGGTATCGCCCACTGTTACTACCAGTTACTTTGCAAGGCGCAGCGGCACTTGTAATACTACCACTTGCGTATCTGCATCGCTTACGGTAAACCAGCTATCTACGGCCCCAACAGCCATCAGCGGCAACACGCCTATATGTAATGGCGCTAGCGCAACCCTTACTGCCAGTGGCGGCACTGCCGGTGACGGGGCTACGTTCCAGTGGTATGCGGGCAGTTGCGGCGGCGGCACGCTGCTGGGCACAGGCGCCTCCATCACGGTATCGCCCACTACTACAACCACATACTTTGTAAGGCGCAGCGGCACTTGTAATACTACCACTTGCGTATCGGCATCATTAACGGTAAACGGCAATTTTACAGCACCTACTGCCATATCTGGTACCAATAGCATTTGCCTAGGTGAAAGCACCAGCCTGAGCGTTAGTGGTGGTATTGATGAGCCGGGAACTACCTACCAATGGTACGCCAATAGTTGTGGCATGGGTGCGGTAATAAGCACCAGCTCAAGTATTACGGTATCGCCTACCAGCACTACCACCTATTATGTAAGGCGCACAGGGTTGTGCATAAGCACGGCTTGCATAACCACCACGGTAACCGTAAACCAGCCTTCGGCAAACCCGAGCGTGAACTTTACATTAGCCAACGGCGACTATTTATGGAGTGGTAACACCAACACTAACTATTCCACTGCTGCCAACTGGTATGTTTTCGATGGCACCAATTATTCGGTTGCATCAACTGCACCAAGTAACAGTAACAATGCATACATAGCCCAAACCCAGCAATGCTTGGCCAATAGCAACCCTAGTGTATTAGCCAATAACCTGAGCGTGAGAAACGTTTACATTGATACCAATGCGGTTTTAATCCTATCTGGTACCAACAACCTAAACGTTTCGGGCAACTGGACCAATAGGGGAACCTTGACTGCGAACAGCAGCACCGTTACCTTCAACGGTACTACCAACCAAACCATTATTAGTGGCATGGGCGGCAGCAGCACTCCTGTTACAGGCAAGTCGTTCCACAATATAATACTCAATAAATCGCCTAATACCAGCCAAGTAATCTTGTCGGACAACTTAAATGTAAGCGAGGTTTTGGACATAACTGCGGGCGAGCTTTACATCACTTCGGGAAAAACTGCTATCGCCGAAGACGTTAATATTGACACGAACGGAAAACTTCGCTTAGCTGGCGAGCTCAAGGTTGATGAGTAAGGGTATATAGTGTTTACTTCGTATAGTTTAGATGATTCTATTTAACAGCACATGCCTATCAGTTAATTCTGATAGGCATGTTTTTTTTGTTCCAACCGCCTGCAGGTGCAGCATGTTTATCTCGACTTCGATTTTTTGCGGTGTTTATTGGTGCAGCGTGCTCACTTGTCATCTTTTTGTTTTGACGAAGGTAAAAGGGACAGTGCGTTTCCTGACGCTTGTGATACGGCGCTATACATGGCACTTTACTGCCTGCCCCAGCAGGTTAACTCGTGCACCCCATATTTAAGTAAGGTTGGTTCTGGCGCATTATGGAGGATAATCAAGCGGACAACCTAGTTTTTGGCCCAGGAACTTTTTGGCTCGCATATTGTTAGTAACATATACATCCAACAATCACCTAAACCCAAAGAACTATGAACAGAAGCTTTTTGTATGTGCTGCCGTTGCTGTTAGTGGCAACCGTATTTGCGTCGTGCAGTAAAGATGACGACGATACACTCGACATCAACACCCAATCGGTATCAGCCCTTGCGTTGGAAGACAACTGGAAAGTAACCTATTTTTTTGACGATGATGATGGCGATGAGACGTCAAAATTCAATGGTTACACTTTTACCTTCACTACTGCTGGCGAAATAACCGCTAGCCTAAACGGGGTAAACAAAACCGGTGTTTGGCTGGTAAAGCAAGATGATGGCCGCACCAAGCTGGAAGTGGACTTTAACGATGACGACGATCCGTTGGATGAGTTGGATGAAGATTGGGTAGTGACCGAGCTGACCAACAACCGCATAAAGCTGGAAGATTTGGATGACGATGACGACGATGATATTGAGTACTTAACCCTTGAGAAAATTTAAATAACTAGCGGCCCTGCATAAATGCGGGGCCGCTTTTTTTTTGGTGGTGGGGTTGGGGATTGTTTAACCACGGAGAGCACGGAGAGGCACTGAATAAAGCACAAGCAGCCACATGGAGCCCTTCGACAGAGCCTGCTCACTCCTCGCCCCAGCAACCCCCTCCCAACCTCCCCCTGACCCATTCGACAAAAGCTCAGGGTAAAATCCGGGTGAGGAGCTTACATGTTACGGGCAAGCAGTTAACTAATAACCAATTAACTAATCAACCTTTTTAGCAGATGGGCAGTGCTTGCACCCGTTGCCACAG
>CAIOSU010000068.1 GCA_903861055.1 uncultured bacterium | reverse complement strand
GTGTCGTTGTAACTACCTGCTTGGGTAAGCTGCGTTCCGTTGAAATTGTATACTGCGCCATCACATATCTGAGCATTAATGCTTTGCAATAAAGTGGGCAATATGGTAAGCTGCAAGGTAACGATACTATCGCAACCACCAATAGCTGTTAAGGTATCGTTGTAAGTACCTGCTTGGTTAAGATAAGCGCCATCAAACAAAATACTGTCGGTGGCACAAATAGTTTGTTGCACCGTGCTGGTTATTTGACTTGCTACTGTCAGGTTAAGGGTAATAATGCTATCGCAGCCATTGCTAGTTACAAGAGTATCAAAATAAGTACCTGCTTGAGCTAAATTGCTACCATTGAACTGATACGTTTGCCCAGAGCAAATGGAACCGCTGACAGTACTTGAAAACTGGGGCAAAACAGTTAAAGTCAAGCTAATAGTGCTATCACAACCATTAATTGACGGAACGGTAACCAGGTAAAGTCCCGATGTGTCAACCACGGTGCCGTTGGCCAAAGTATAGCTTGTTGTTGCGCAAATGGTATCGGATAAAGTAACTAGATAATTAGGATAAACCGTAATAGCCAGCGAAGTGCAATTTGTGCTAAACAGGTTATTCTTGTAATTACGGGCATAATAAGTGGTGGCCTGCGAAGGCGTTACAACAATACTATCGCCTGTACCTAAGGCAATTCCAATACAAGAATCTGCATACCAATACACCGTTCCATCTACCCCACTGGCATACAAAGTTGCCCCCAAAGATTGACATACATCGCTATTGCTGGCAGTAATACCTGTTAAGTCGTTTGGTGGCACTAGTGCATAAACCGAAACATCGTCAATAAACATTCTATTGCCAAAATCGGAAGTCGCTTTAAATATGATATGGTTGGTAGGGCCGTTGTAATTACTAGGAATATTGAAAGTATATTGATACCAACCTGCTGCAGCCTCAACCGGAGCTAACGTTTGAAGCCTGTTAACTAGACCTATACGAGTGCCCCCTGCCGAGCTGGTATTCACATCTACATACACTGCTATACTATCAAATTTTGTATTAGCGCCAGCATCGCGATACATCCAAAAGGATACCGCAAAACTACCCGACGAAAAATCAAGGGCCGGAGTTGCTAGGTCACTGGCATTTCCCCCACTCCAGCTGAACGAGTTATAATATGCCATTCCGGCACCGGAGTGAGGTGTGCATGTTGGGTTAGTTCCAGCGGTTATCCTTAACCAAGTGCCTGGACTAGCGGCTCCAGCTATGCGCGTATTAGTCCATCCAGTTGGTGGAAATAGTGTAGCGTCAAAACTTTCGGAAAGAATTTGGGCCTGCATTACAATGGTGGTTGCCATTGTAAACAAAAGTATCAAACCTGCAATCAACTTATTCATGTAGCTATTTTATTTTATTATCGTCACACTTCCTTTAAAATTCTCCACTTTTAGATTGGTATAAATCACGGAAGCCACATACACGTAAACATCAGGTGCGGCCTTTACCCCTTTATATGTTCCATCCCACCCTGAGCTAAAATCCCTAGTTTGATAAACCCGTTCGCCCCAACGGTTAAATATTTCTAAGTGATACACCTTTGCACCTGTGCCAATTGCACTAAAAACATCGTTGCGCCCATCGCCATTTGGGCTAAACACAGTTGGAAAAAACACTTTGCCTTCGGGCAATAAATTTAGGGTAATACTATCGTTAAAAAGGCAACCATTTTCATCAATATAACTCAAATAATAGATTGTGGTATCAGTAGGAGTAGCTACTGGGTTTGTGCAAACCGTGCAGCTCAAAGTTGTTGGTGGAAGCCATGTATATACCCCTTCAGCGTTTCCAGAAACAACTGGCTCTAGTGTAACACTTTCGCCTTCAAATACATCTTGATCAGGGCCTAAATCTACAGTGGTATTTGATGCCTCCACTACAATGGAGCTGGTTGCAGTGCAACCATCAGTATTGGTAGCCGTGATTGAATAATTTCCTACAGGTACTTGCGGAATACTTGCCGTGGTATCCCCTGTGCTCCAAGTATAAGTTGCGAAGCCTGTTGGTGCAACAAGCGAAGCTGTTTCGCCACTGCAGACAGTTACATTATTGCCTAGCGAAATTGTGAGCTCAGCCGGTTCAACTACTACACCCGAAGCAGAAGCAGCACAGCCATCTGCATCAGTAACGGTTACAGTATACGTTCCGGCAACAAGCGATTGAATGCTTGTGATGGTAGCAGCATTGCTCCACAAATACGATAAAACACCGTTTCCACCAGCGGCAGTTGCAGCAGCGCTGCCATTGGCCAACCCGTTACAAGTAATATCTGTAGCTGTAACACTCACCGAAACGCTATTAGTGCTGTTTGGCACTGCAACTGTAGCGGTGCTTGTGCAACCATTTGCATCGGTGGTTACAATAGAATAACTAGCAGCTGCTAAACTATCAAACTGGTTTGATGTTTGAGCGATAGCACCATTAATTGAATATTGATATGGAGCCAAGCCACCGCTCAATACGTTTACGGTTACGCTTCCATTATCCAGTCCGCATTTGGTTGTGGTTGCAGTAGCGTTAGTTTGCAAATTGCAACATACACCAGCTGTAACGGTTACACTGCTGGTTGCTGAGCAATTGTTGCCATCGGTAACGGTGAAGTTATAGGTGCCCGCAATTAAAGCGTTTGCGGTAGGCGAGTTGCCTGTGTTCGCATTCGTACTCCAAGTGTAAGTAAGTGGTGCAGTGCCCCCGCTCGCATTCACCGTTATGCTTCCATCGGCTGTACCTGCGCAGGTTTCACTAATGTTGTTAACCGAAGTTACAGTTGGGCCTGCAATATTGGTTAAGTTGAAAGAGGTATCTATCAAGCATCCAGCGTATGCGTTGTCGGTAACCGTTAAAGCATATACATTGGCTATTAGGTTCGAAGCGCTAGCGTTGTTTCCGGCAGCAGCATTGGCACTCCAAGAGTAGGAATAATTTCCCGATCCGTTGGATGAAACGACAGATATTCCTCCATTTGCATTGCCGCAAGTAGCTGGCGAAAGTGTTGCATTGATTTGAAAGGTACAGCAGTTGGTAGGTGCTGAAAGCGTAGCCGAAGTATTTGATTGGCAACCGGCAGCGTCAACTACACTTACGCTAACAGTGCCTGCTGGAAGATTGCTAATAGCCTGGGTTATAGCAATTGGGATGTTAAGCGTAAACGGAGTGCCCCCTGTATCAATAGTAACCGTATATGGCGCTGTGCCGCCGCTAAGGTTAGCCGTAATGGATCCATTATTGCCAGCACAAGTAGGGTTTACCGGGTTGCTCAATGAAAGATTAAGACTGCTACTAGAATTGATAGTGATAGTAGTATCCTTTGTGCAGGTACCTTGGGTTACCGTTACACTATAGGTTCCTGCGGCCAAGTTGATGGCATTGGCTACATTACCAGTTGATGCATTGGCACTCCAAGCGTAAGTGTAAGCACCTGAACCATTGGTCAAGGTTATTGCAATACTGCCATTGGCACTACCACAGGTTGGTTGGGTTACACCAGCATTAATAACGTAAGGACAACAATTGGTTGCTGCTGATAAAGTTGCTGAAGTACTTGCTTGGCAACCTGAGGCATCTACCACGCTGGCTAATACAGTTCCAGCATAAAGACCAGTTAGGCTTTGCGATGCAGCAAAGGGTACATTTATCGTAAAAGGCGTTCCTCCTGTATCAATGGTAACTGTATAAGGCGCTGTTCCACCGCTTAGGTTGGCCGTTATGGAACCATCGTTTCCAGCACAAGTTGGGTTTACGGCATTAGTTAGGGTGAGAGAAATGGTGCTTGCCGCAGTTAGAGCAATACTGGTGTCTTTGGTGCAACCGTTTTGAGTAACGGTAACACTATAAGTACCAGCGGACAAACCTGTTGCCGATGCACTGTTTCCAGTAGCAGCATTTGCGCTCCAAGCATAAGTAGCCGTTCCTGTTGAAGTAACGCTAATGTTAATTGTTCCATTGGCATTGGTGCAAGTAGGATTACTTTTGGTTGCAGTGAAAGAAATAGTACCGACAGTAACACAAGTTCCACCATTGCAATTGCCTACGGTTAAATCATTTACCGAAGGAGTAACAGCTCCTTGCCAAGTCCCACCATCGGGTATGCGGCTAAATGTTAAACCAACCGAAGGATTAACCCCACCATAACTTAAAACACCTGGGAAAGAAGCGTTTATTTGTTGAGCACTTTCCAATGTTACTCCACCTGGGCTACCAGCAGGCACACAAGGTACTCCACCAAAATCAGCTGCTCGCGAAATATTGCCTGCTGTGCTGCTCCAGTATACCGCATCAATAGGTGTACCTTGCGCATTATAAAGTGCTACCCAACCGTCAGCATTGGCAAGAATAAAATTGTATGCAGCATTATTGAAGCAATAGTTAGATGTATAATCGGGCAATTTGATGTCGATACTATTAGCATCGGCAGAGGAAGTGGCAGTGCCTAATACCAAATGACCACCTGGAGCAATAGTGGCAGCTGGAACGCTAGGGATACGAAATGCCCCACCTGAGGTAGTGCCTGCAAACTCTTGCCTGCAACCAATAAAAAAGCCCGATACATTTACCGGGCTGCATGAAGGATTGTAAAGTTCGATGTATTCGTTGCCTGAGTTACCGTTGAATACTATTAATCCTTGGTCACCCCCTGGGCGCACCTGAACTTCGTTTAGCTTAACTTGTGCGCTAACACTACAACAACAGAATACAAACAGCATTGTACATGCCATTTTGACTAAAAAAAGTAAATTGCTAGCGGTCATACTTATTTACGTTCTCAATTATCAAAACCCAAGCGCTTTGTGTTAAGTCATTGTCATAAATCAGACAATTTTGCGCTTCTATAAATATCTCAATTAAAAAGTCAGCATGTGCTACTTGCATGGAGCAATAATAGTGAAAATGCCCTATGTAGATTGCAAAAATAGTTGTCTGTTTTTTTGATTTTGATGGCGAGCTAATGATCGCTCAACCCATCTTTTTGGGTTCGAATTATTTTAAAACAAAAAAACCTGCTTCGCAGTCGAAGCAGGAAAAGAACGGTTCTTACTGCTCCACTGGCCGCCCCTTGTTGTCGTACACCGTCCAACCGCTTACGCGCACGTTCAGGGGGCTATTGGCCGCACGTTGTATGCCCACTGCTGAGGCATTTGGGTCGGTTGGGTCGGCGGGCAGTCCGCTGCTGCCAAAGGTGGCATCGCCAAAGATAATATCCTCGGCCAGTACCCGCGTCTGCAACAACCTGCCGAAGCCGTCGCTGTACTCTGCGGCCTGTATGGTCTCGTCGTTGATGTTGTCGTGCCAGTGGTATAAGCGCTGGTAGGTGCGCACCCATACGGGCTGCCTGCGGTCCTTCCAAGCAAAGAAGTCGCACTCCATCCACACGCTAGGGTGTGCAAGGGTATCGCCCTTGCTTTCCGTTACCTTGCCCATTATGGCGCTTTTGTGCAACAGGCCCAGCGGGGTAAAGGCAAACGCTGCCCTATTACCGTTCGGGTCCGTTATCAGGTTGGCCTGCAGGGTGCGGTAGTCGTATTGGGCAGCCGTGGTAAGCTCGTTGCCCACGCCAATAATCACGGTGCTCTCGGTCGGTAAAAAGCCGTACCCGTCGTAGCTTACGGTGCTGGTGGCATCAAATGGGTCCTTCATCTCCTGCGCCAGCCCCCTGGCGGTAAACGGATCGGTATGGAAGTCGAACCTCGCGCTGCTGCTCTTGGCGTACCAGCCCTTGGTGTAGGGCAGGGCATCAAAGCGGGTATAGCCCAGCGTCTCGTCGCCGTTCTGCAACGATGCCACGAAGCCCGCCGGTGCCCCTGCCCCCGCCCAATCGGGGCTGGGCTTGAAGCACTCCGGCATATCGGCGATGCCATATGCGTCCACCAGGTTTACATCGGTTGCCACCAGTGCCTCGGCACGCAC
>CAIOSU010000067.1 GCA_903861055.1 uncultured bacterium | reverse complement strand
GGGGCAAGACTTGGGCAATGCCTATGCCCGCGATGTGCTTACGCATTATGCCGGATTGAAGCCCTATATCCCTTTTTATGCCCAAACCCTTAAGGATAGCATGTTTGCGATTTGCTACCGGGTAAATGCCGATAGCGTGTATTGCTTGAAAGTAACCGACAAACTGTTCATGCGCGTCGATTATAAAGATTCTATCATCAATACCATCTACACAACCAAGCTCACCAAAGACCCAACTTATGTATATAGCGATTTGGGTTTTATATTGATGAAGGATGTGATTGAAGACCAAGTGCAAGACAACTATCCACACTTTTTAGATACTACTTTTTATGCTAAGCTAGGGTTGCCAACCATGGGCTATATGCCTACGGAGCGTTTCCCGTTGTCGCGTATTACGCCTACAGAAAACGATAAGGTTTACCGTAAAACCTTGGTACACGGTTTCGTGCACGACCAAGGTGCCGCCATGATGGGCGGGGTAGGAGGCCATGCGGGCTTGTTTTCAAGCGCCAACGATTTAGCCATCCTGTTTCAGATGCTGGTGAACCGTGGCGAGTATGCGGGCGTGCGCTACCTTAGCCCAACTACCATATCGGAGTTTACGAAACAATGGGATACCCGAAGCCGCCGTGGGTTGGGCTTTGACAAGCCCGAGCCATCGGGCGTTGGGGGGCCTACCAGCAATATGGCATCTAAATACACGTTTGGGCATACCGGCTTTACAGGTACTGGCGTGTGGGCCGACCCCGAAAACGACCTTATTTACGTGTTCCTTTCTAACCGCGTGTACCCCGATGCCGAAAACCGCAAGCTACTTACCAGCGGAATCCGCACCAACATACACGACGCCATATACGATGCTGTGCGCAAGGCCAATTTAGATAACGTGGCCATGGAGCAAGAGAAGTAAGTTGAAATAATAACTTATTTTGGTATGCAATATATCGTTGGGCATATGGATAATCAATCTCAGGTAGTAATTTACCAAACTGAAAACGGCGACACCAAGCTAGAGGTTCGCTTGGAACATGAAACGGTATGGCTTTCACAAAAGCAGTTGGCCGAATTGTTTCAAACCAGCATTCCCAATATCAATATACACCTCAAAAATATTTTTGAGGAAAAGGAGTTAGTTGAGCTTTCAACTATTAAGGATTTCTTAATAGTTCAAAACGAAGGTGGCCGTGAGGTAAAACGCAACCAAAAATTTTACAACCTTGATGTAATTATTTCGGTAGGTTATCGCATCAAGTCTCATGTGGCAACCAGGTTTAGGCAATGGGCAACATTAAGGATACGGGAGTATATTGTTAAAGGTTTTGTACTTGATGACGAAAGGCTAAAGAACCCAGATCTACCTTTTGATTATTTTGATGAGCTGTTAAGGCGTATTCAAGATATCCGTACCTCCGAGCGAAGGTTCTACCAAAAAATTACCGATATATATGCAACCAGTGTTGACTATGACCCCACTTTAGATGTCAGCATTAATTTTTTCAGAACCGTGCAA
This sequence comes from uncultured bacterium, assembly GCA_903861055.1. Taxonomy (GTDB): domain Bacteria; phylum Bacteroidota; class Bacteroidia; order Chitinophagales; family CAIOSU01; genus CAIOSU01. Next base: position 10,206 of record CAIOSU010000067.1, on the reverse strand, counting down.
AATAAGATGCACTGGGCAATAACTGGTATGACCGCCGCCGAGATAATTGCAAACCGAGCCGATAACACTAAAACCAACATGGGCCTCACAAATTGGCGTGGCACCAAGGTTAGAAAGCAAGATATAGGTATAGCCAAAAACTATCTTAATGAACAAGAGTTGCTTGCCTTGAACAATCTTGTAGAGCAATACTTAGTATTTGCGGAAGGCCAAGCCATGAGGCGTATACCCATGCATATGGCAGATTGGATTAACAAACTAGATGGGTTTTTACAACTTAATGATAGGGATGTCTTAGTTCATGCTGGTAAAATATCACATGACTTGGCACTGGAAATAGCAAACGCAGAATATGAAAAATATAATGCTTCAAGCATAAAACAGTCAAAAGAACTCCCATCAGACTTTGACCGACATTTGAAAGAACTGGAACAGTTTCCCAAAAAGAGGCAATAGGTCTAGAAAATTTCGGATTAACAAGGTCCAGCAAAATTCAGTATATTGAAGGAGCCACTAAACCGAAGCCTATGAAAATGAAACGCGAATCCAACCCTCAAAAAAAGAATCGCAAGGCAAATACATGGGCGCAGGTGTAGCTATAGGCAACGCTCTTGCTTCGTGCCCAATCTTTGATAGAGATGCAGCTAATTGAGGAGGCATATTTACATCAAGCAAAAACTTCATGATGCCTTGCCAAAAGGAATATAACGTTCCTGCATTGCTTCAGAGGCAAAAGCCAATGCTTGGTAAATATCTTCGCGCTCAAGAAAGTCAAAATCAACCAGAATTTCATCCAAGGTCATGCCGCTTGCCAAATAGTCAAGCACCGATGATACTGGCATGCGCATACCCCGAATGCACGGTTTCCCAAAGCACATGTCAGGGTCAATTGTTATGCGGTTGTATTTTGGGTGTACCAGTTGCATATGGTAAAAATACCAAGAATAAATTTGATGGCAAACTGCATCAACCTATTCAACCCAAATCAAGGTTCACTCTAACAAAGCTCTATACCCCACGCTCAAAAACATCCTTTAGCGCTGGTACCAATTGCGCAAAATGGAAGGTAAAGCCTGCATCCTGTATTTTCTTACTACTGGTGCGTTGGCCGCCCAATACGGCAATGGCCATTTCGCCCATGGCTAGTTTAAGTACAAAAGCCGGGGCAGGGGCGTTGATGGTCTTTTTACCTAGGGCATCGCCAATACTATCGGTAAACTCTTTGTTGGTAACCGGTTGCGGGGCCGCGGCATTGTATATGCCCTTCATTTTTTCGTTCTGTATTGCATAAATGTATTGGCCGCAGAGGTCGTCAATGTGTATCCAAGGCACATATTGGGTGCCATCGCCAAGGGTAGCGCCAATGCCAAACTTAACTGGTGCAGCGGTTTTAGGCAGTGCACCGCCTTTAGTTGATAATACAATGCCAGTGCGCAGCATAACTACCCGCGAGCCTATTTCTTCGAACTGTTTGGCGGCGTTTTCCCAAGCAGTGCATACCTCCGCCAAAAAATCATTGCCCGGCTCGGCATCTTCGGCTACTAAGGCCGAGCCTGTATTGCCATAATACCCCACTGCCGACGCCGACACAAAGGTTATGGGTTTTAGTTGCATTTTTTTGAGCTCGGTCAATAGCAAATTGGCACTATCAACACGGCTGCTCAAAATTTCTTTTTTACGCTCATCAGTCCAGCGCGAGTCAACCACCCCCGCCCCTGCAAGGTGAATAATATGGTCGGCACGCAACAGGGCCTCCACTTCAATGGTGCCTTTTTTCAAATCCCACTGGTAGGTAAGTATGCTGCCACTGCGAGATTTTTTGCGCCCCAAGTGTATCACTTGGTAGCCCGCATCCAACAATAATTGGCTCAAGCGGGCACCAACTAAGCCCGATCCACCGGTAATTAATACTGTCTCTTTAGCGGTCATACTTACCATTGTATTGGTTATTTTGTAAAGCTATTCAATTTAAGGGTAGAAGTCTTATATTTGCTCTCTGTCTTATCAAGCCATTAAACTTATTAGCAAAACTTAACAAATCCAAGAGTTGCTTTTTAAGTTCGCGGCCCAATTAGACTCATAACCTTGTAAAACCTGTATAAAACCACATATCGCCATGTCAATTAAACAAGTTGCTAAATATGCCTTACTAATGGCTCTTGCCATTTTTGTAGCGGGCTGCAAACCCAAAGTAAGAACCAATGTAGTGGTGCACGAACTATCGGATACCGACATGTTGAACCCTACCAACTACCAAAGCGCAGAAGCTGGCTATTATTTAGGCAAATTGTTTTCGACGGCACTTACTGTTGACCCGGTAACGTTGGAGTTAGTGCCATCATTGGTTACCGAGTTGCCAGTAGTTGGCTACGACTCTACCACCGGCTTTACGAGCTATACCTACGAAATTCGCCCAGAGGCTAAATGGGATAATGGCACCCCTATTACCGCTAAAGATGCCCTATTTAGCTTGAAGGTGTACAAATGCCCTCGCGTGGACAATGAGCAAATTAAGCCCTACTTTGAGTCGATTGACAATGTGATTTTGTACCCAGAAAATGAGCGCAAATACACCATTGTTTGCAACAAGGTTTACCATATCAACCTTGAAATGAGCGGCCAGTTCATCTTTATCCCAGCTTACGTTTATGATCCTAAAGGTTTGTTGGAAGAGTTCTCGTTGCCCGATTTTAATGCCAAAGCAGCCGAGTTGGCCGAGAATGCCAAAATCAAAGAATTTGCCACCGATTACAATTCAGAAAAATTCCAACGCGAGAAAGGTTTTATCATTGGCAGTGGCCCATACGAGTTTGATGTTTGGGAGCCAGGCATTAAAGTGGTGTTGAAGAAAAAGAAAGACTGGTGGGGCGATGCCTTGGCCGAAAAAGGGCTAACCCAGTTTGAAGCCAATATTGATGAGTTGGTGTATAAAGTGGTGAATGACCAGACTGGTGCCATTGTAGCACTAAAGGGTTTGAAGCTGGATGTAATGCACGGTATTAAACCAAAAGATTGGGTAACTGATTTGACGGTAAACGAAAAACTGAAAGAAAACTTCTGGCTTTCGACCCCGCCGAGCATGAGCTACAGCTACTTTGGCCTGAACTTGCGCAACCCTAAGTTTACAGATAAAAACGTACGCAAAGCATTGGCGCACTTGGTTGATGTAAACAAGATTATTGATGTAATACAATACAACCTTGCTGAAAGGGTAAATGGCTTTATGCACCCAAGCAAAAAGATTTTTTATAACGATACTATTACCCACTACGACTACAACATTGAAAAAGCACGCCAGCTTTTGGCCGATGCCGGTTGGAGCGATAGCAACGGCAACGGAACCATTGATAAAATGATTGATGGTCAGTTAACGGAATTCAACATTACCTTTACGTACAACAACGGTAACGATTCGCGCAGGGACGCTGCTCTTATTTTTAAAGAGGCAGCCCGCGAAGTAGGTATAAACGTGGATGTGGTGCCACAAGAGTGGAGCATATACATTGACAACCAGAAGAAACATGACTTTGAAATGTTCTACGGTGCATGGATAAGCGGTGTGGGCGAAAGCGACCCTAAACAGATTTTCCATACCGAATCAATAAACGGTGGTAGCAACTATGGCTTCTTTGGCAATGCCGAAAGCGATGCCATTATTGATGCTTTGCGTGGTGAGTTGGATATTAATAAACGTGCCGTTTATTACAAGCAGCTTCAGGCAATAATTCACGACGAAGTGCCTTATATCTTCTTGTTTGCACCACTTGAGCGTATTGCCATCAGCAAGAAATTTGAAGAGGTTAAAACCACTCCGTTGCGCCCAGGTTACCAAGAGGAGACTTTCCGTTTCAAACAAGTTGACTAAACACTGATGGTGCCCTTGGGCAAGCATCGTGTATGTTTGCAACAGGAAAAGCCCAATATTGAGTAACATGGCTAAGTATATTTTAAAGAGAATACTGTTCTTTATACCCACCATTTTCGTCATTTCGATATTGACCTTCGTGTTGATGTCGAGTGCGCCGGGTGACCCTGCCGAATTGATGCTGAACAAGGCATCGAGCGGCGATAGTGGCCAAGCGAGCGATAAATTGGCGGGCGATAAAGCGTATAGAGAGGTGAGGAAAAAGCTAGGGCTCGACTTACCGATGTTCTATTTTTCGATTGGCAGTATCTCAGAACCCGATACCCTGTACAAAATTGGTAAGGTAGACCATAGGAAAAACCTTGGCCGATTGATTGATATGTACGGCAACTGGCCCCAAATTGAGGCATACTACCATGCGCTTGCCGAATTGGAGTTGGCGTTTCTAGATTTACCGAAAGACTCCGCTACCACTGCCCCGCTTATTACGCTGCGCAGCGCTGTCACCGATTTGTTTACCAACTACAAAGAGAGCGTAATACAATCTAAGTTCGGCGATATTAAAGACCGCTTGGCCAAGTATCCGCAACTTACGCAGGCTATGCCGCAATACGAAAAGGTAGTAAGTGCATACAACCAAGTAAAAGCCACCCCAACCACTTGGAAAAACTATGTGCCCACGGTGCATATGAACTTTACCCACAACCAATACCACCGCTGGCTATTTGGCGATGCGCCTTGGTTTGGCAAAAGCGATGACCCAACGCTTACAGGAGGCTTTATCCGTGGCGATTTTGGTATCTCTTATTTTGCTAAACGCCCTGTGGGCAGCATTGTTTGGGATAGTATCGGCTACACTATGACCATAAGCTTGGTGTCTATTCTTATTACGTATCTTATCTCCATTCCTTTAGGCGTATTTTCTGCTATAAATAAAGATACCCTTGTTGACCAAGGCTTAACAACGGGTTTGTTCATCTTGTATTCGTTGCCCAGTTTCTGGATAGCGACCATGATGATTATATTTTTGGGTGGTGGCGATTATTTGGATTTGTTTCCGCCAACGGGCGTGGCCGACGTAGAGGATGATGATCCGTTCTTTTACCGTTTTGGCGCGCAAGCCTATCACTTAGCCTTGCCTTTAATTTGTTGGACCTATGGCTCGTTTGCTTACCTATCGAGGCAAATGCGCGGTGGTATGCTGTCGGTGCTTAGGCAAGATTTCATCCGTACGGCCCGCTCTAAGGGATTGAGCAACAATTCCGTTATCTGGAAACATGCCTTCCGCAACTCATTATTCCCTGTTATTACCATTTTTAGCTCGGTTTTCCCGGCCATGATTGGTGGCTCTATTATTTTGGAGTTCTTGTTTAGCATACCCGGCATGGGCAAGGTAAGCCTAGAGGCAGTGTTTAGGAGAGATTATCCGGTAGTGCTAACCGTTACTATGTTTTCGGCCATTCTTACGCTGGTAGGGTACTTGGTTTCCGATATATTGTATGCCGTGGTTGACCCTAGGATAACGTACGGTAAAAAATAAGCCCAATTTGATTGCCCTAAACAGTGGCACGAAGAACAACGACAGTATGAGTTCAAAAGATACATTGAATAAGCAAAAAAAACAGAGCTACTGGGCTACCGTTGGGCGGCAGTTTAGGCAGAAAAAAACCGCCATGGTTTCTTTCTACATTACTATGTTCTTGGCTTTTGTAGCGGTTACGGCTCCTTTTTTGGCCAACGAAAAGCCCATATTTTGCAAATACGAAGGCAAAATGTACTTTCCAGTAGTGAAACAAATTGGCGTTGATTTAGGCATTGCTCAGTTTCCGAAAGAGTTGCTGAACGTGAAATGGAAAGACTTGAATTATGATTTTGCGGTGTGGCCTTTGATTCCTTATTTGCCATTGAATCAAGATGAAAAAAACTCAAAATCGGTTAGCCCTTTAGCCAAACAAGATGTTAAATCGACCTATTGGACACATTGGTTCGGTACCGATGAACTGGGCCGCGATGTACTTTCGGGCATGATACACGGCACCAAAACGGCTTTTACGGTTGGCATTGTTTCCATGTTTATCGCATCCGTTATCGGTATTTTCTTTGGCTCGTTGGCTGGCTTTTTTGGCGATACTAACTTGAAGATGAGCCGTATCAGAATGTGGCTTAATCTGTTGTTTTTCTTTTTTGCCCTTTTTTATGCTTTTGGGGTTCGGTCGTATATTCTCTCCGATTCGCTAGCTAACGGCTTCGCTAGCTTTTTGGGTCAGTTTTTGTTGAGTTTGGTCATATTTGGGGCTATTATTGGGCTTGCAAATTTAATGGCCATGCCACTTAAGAAGATACCATTCTTAGCTGAGCAAGTTGCGTTCCCAGTTGATATGCTGATTTCGAGGAGCATGGAAGTTTTGGTTAGTATTCCTACCTTCTTCTTGATTTTGTTAGTGTTGGCGGTTATCAAAAAGCCTAACATTTATGTAATCATGGTTATTATCGGTTTCACGTCGTGGACCGGTATAGCCCGTTACATTAGGGCCGAGCTATTGCGCATTCGTTCACTGGAGTATATTGAGGCCGCCAAAGCTTTGGGTTACTCAAACTGGCGAACTATGGTAAAGCATGCCATACCCAATGCACTAGCACCCGTATTGATAGCTATTGCTTTTGGTATCGCTTCGGCCATTTTGATTGAGTCTTCCCTTTCTTTTCTAGGCTTTGGCAGTGGCGAAGATGTAACCTGGGGCGGCTTGCTCAATGCGGCCCGCTCGGCACCTAAGGCTTGGTGGTTGGCTATCTTCCCGGGCTTTGCCATCTTTATTACGGTTACCATTTTCAACTTGATTGGCGAAGGCCTTACCGATGCCATGGACCCACGCTTGAGAAAGTAAAAATACGATTGGGTATTTTGTCTTGTTTCATGCGGATAGTGTAAATACCTTTTCACGGAATTTTGCGTTAGCTTTATATGGTTCTACTCTCATGAAGCATTGTGCCTATATTTTGTTGTTTGCATTGGCCCTAAACTTGGGCATGGGCAACCTGTGCGCACAAGATGTGGTGCTAAGCGATGCCCAAAAGCTGAGCAGCAAAACCCCCAACCTGCGCATCCTGGGTAAAAACAACGAAGGTATCATTATCTATAAGTTTGGCAAGGATGAAGACATCATTGAGGCTTACAACAGCAACCTGATGCTAAAGTGGAGCCAGAGCCTGAATATAAAGCAAGAGAACTCTAACATTGAAGAGATTTTTTTGTATCCTGAATATTCATTGGCGTTTTTCAAAACTCAAGAAAAAACCAATACCGTAGTATTTGCTCAGCGCTTGTCTGCTAAGTTTAAGGGCGATGGGCAGTTTATGGTAATGGATACGCTCAACGAGGAGAAATATAATGTCGATTCGCGAATGAAGATTATCCATTCGCAAAACAAAGCGCATGTGGCGTTAATTTACCCTGCTATTGACGGAAGCGGCAAAATAGAGCACATAAGGGCGGTAGGCATCAACCAAAACATGGAGTTGCTGTATAAGCAAAATATTTTGTTCCCTGAGGTGACTCAAGATTTTGGCTTGGTAAGCGTAAAGGCACTTAACGATAATCTGCTCATTTTCTTGTTTGAGAACTACAACCGCGGCAAAAAGCGCTATGCGGATGAAAAGGAGTACCTAGTATACCTATACAATGGCAATAATGGCGAGGTTACCAGCATCGATTTTGGTTTTGGCAAGCCCATTTATGGCCTATTGCGTTTGGAAGTAGATAATGTAAACAACCAGCTCACCGTGGCTGGTTTTTATACCGATGAAGAGCGCACGGAGGCCATCGGTTATTTTGTACAGAGCTACAATATGGCTAGCAAAGCCATAGTGGTAAACCATTCGCAGCCGTTTGGCAACGAAATGTTGTTTCAGGCGCAAGGCGGCGATACTACCCGAAACATAACTGGGCTGCAATCATTTAAGCCCAAGGAGCTTATTTTGCGGTTTGATGGGGGCGTGGTATTGGTGGCCGAATCGGAGTTTACGAACATGGAAAACCAGAATATGCCGACTTTTATGCCATCGGCCGGGCCCAGTTACCGCAGCGTAAACGTTTATTACTTCAACGATATCCTTACCATATCTACCAAAGCCGATGGCACTATGGATTGGTTTAATGTGCTGCGCAAAAAACAAATATCGGAAGACGACGAGGGTTTCTTTTCGTCGTACAGCATACTCACCGACGATGGAAAGTTGCACTTTGTGTACAACGAGGAGATTTTTTATAAAACCAATGTAAACGAATACATTGTAGATGCTACTGGCAAATCGGGTCGTAACTACCTGTTTAATGCGGGCACTAAAGACTTGATGCTGGCCCCGGGCATAGCCAAGCAAATTTCAGGGCGAGAACTTTTAATTCCTAGTTTCCGCAATCGTTCTATTAAATTTGTAAAAATCACCTTTTAGCCCCGCTGTTGCATGCTTATTGGCTCATTTAATGCCAACAAACCCTTACTGATACCGCTGCTACTGATAATAACGGCGGTGTTGTACTTGCCTGCAATATTGCACCCCGAGGCGTTCTCCGTTATTACTGATAGTGCCCCGTTTAGCAAATGGCTGTTGCCTGCCATCTATTGGAACCACCATGCGGCTATGGGTGTGGGTATGGCATTGGTCATATTGCAGGCGCTGCTTATCAATCGGTTGCTCAACCGCATCAAGTTTTTTCAGCGTATCAATTTTGTACCGGCCCTTATGTACGTGGTAGTTAGTGCCATGTTTGTCGATTTTTTAATGCCTGGCCCACAGATGTTTGCCAACACCTTTGTGATACTGGTGCTGAGTCGCCTGTTCGATATTTATAAACTGCAGCGTTGCTATGCCGAGATTTTCGATGTAGGGTTTTTAGTGGCAGTGGCCTCCCTTTTTAGCTTGCCTGCCATATCACTGTCGTTGTTTTTGTTCATCGGTTTGGGCTCTCTTAGGGCCTTTAACATACGCGAGTATATCATTGGCTTACTAGGTATTCTTACCCCGTACTTCCTAATCATTACTTACTATTACTGGATTGATAAGCTGCCCGACTTTTTAGGCGAGCACTTTGGTAGCGTGGCCTTGCAAACCAAATTGCCGAATGGTTTCGGTTTGGCGTTTCAAATTATTGGCCCAGCAGTACTGCTTATGTTACTGGCTGCCGCCTACTATTTGCAGGCCAATTATCTAAAAAGCAACATACAAGTGCGCAAGTACATTTTGCTTATCACTTGGTGCTTACTGTTGCTGGGCGCTAGTTTCGTGCTCGATGATGGCGTTACGGTCAAGCATTTCACAATTATTAACGTACCTTTGTCAATAATTCTAAGTTACTTTATGTTGCATATCAAGAAGCGCAAGCCAGCGGAGATTATCTTCACTTTGTTTCTGCTGCTTATCTTGGTATTTCAATACTTACCTGGCATACTAAACCTATAAATAGCGATGAAATTCGGCGTTGTTGTTTTCCCTGGCTCTAATTGCGACCGCGACACTATTCATGTTTTGCAAAACGTAATGGGTTTCGAGACCAAATCGATTTTCCATAAAGAAACCAGCTTGGAAGGCTTCGGCCCCGGCGATTGCATTGTGTTGCCCGGTGGCTTTTCTTATGGCGATTATTTGCGCAGCGGTGCCATTGCCCGTTTTTCGCCGATAATGGATGCCGTAATTAAGTTTGCTGGCGAGGGTGGCTATGTATTGGGTATTTGCAACGGTTTTCAGGTGCTTTGCGAGGCAGGTTTGTTGCCCGGTGCCTTGTTGCGCAACCGCAACCAACAGTTTATTTGCCAGAACATATACATGCGCACCGAAACCACCAATAGCGCCGTAACCAGCGTATTGAACCCTGGCCAAGTACTGAAAGTGCCTATTGCACACGCTGAAGGTAGGTACTATGCCGATGCCGATACTATGGCAGCGATTGTAAAGAACGACCAAGTGCTTTTCCGCTACAGCGATAAAGATGGTAACGTAAACGACAGCACCAACATTAACGGTGCTACTGATAATATTGCCGGCATAACCAACCATACGCGCAACGTATTTGGTATGATGCCACACCCGGAGCGCGCCAGCGAAGAACAATTGGGCAACACCGATGGCCGTGCTATTTTCGAATCGTTGAAGGCTACGGTGCTGCAAATGGCGTAACCTTTTTTATGGATACACTCCCTATTTTTTAATTGCTTCAACTGCCAAATGATGAAGTTCTTCCGCATTTTAATTCTGTTTCTGGGGTTTATAGCAGTTGCCTTCAATCCATCGAAAGCCGATGATATTGAGGACCCAACCGATTGGACGGTAGCACTTAAGCAAACCAG
>CAIOSU010000066.1 GCA_903861055.1 uncultured bacterium | reverse complement strand
CATTTTTTTATTTTCTTTTGTTGTTTGATTAGGTTTTCATGCATAACTTTGCCGCAGCCAAAATTTTGACAAAAGGCTGACAATTCAAGGGAAAACACAAGTTCGAGATGAACGTTAACAGATATTCCTATTTAAGTTTCTTACTACTTTTTGCCTTAATGGTAGCGCCAAGTTTGGTGCACGCCCAGGATGCACCAAGCGAGCAAGTTCTTGCAGGCGAAAAGTTATTTAAAGCTAATTGCGCAAGCTGCCACAAGCTAAACGCCAAACTAGTAGGTCCTGCACTTGAGGGTGTGGAGAAACGCTGGACTGATGGCGGCGAGCATGCTGGTGTATCTGGCCGCGACTGGTTGAAGCGCTGGATTAAAAACTGGCAAGACCCGGTAAATGCAGGTAACCCTTATGCGGTGGCTATGCAAAACTACGATGCATCGGCCATGACCCAGTTCCCAGCATTGCAAGATGCCGATTTGGAGAACCTTTTGGCGTACATCCTAACGCCACCTGCACCACCAAAACCTGTTGAAACTGCAGCAGGCACAGCAGCATCAACTGCCGAAAACCCTTACACCACCTACATGATTTGGGGTTTAATCGCGCTGTTGGTTATTGTAGCAATAGTGTTGGTGCGCGTTTCAAATTTACTGAACCGAATGGTACTTGAGAAAGAAGGCCAGCCTATTCCAGCGGCAGTGCCTTTCTGGAAAAATAAAAAGCTTCGTGCTGCTCTTACCTTACTGATCGTTATATACATTGGCAATGCTACCGTAACAGGTGCTATTGACTTGGGTCGCCAACAAGGTTACATGCCAGAGCAACCCATCAAATTTTCGCACGAGTTACACTCTGGTATCAACAAAATAGATTGCCAATATTGCCATAGCAGTGCCGCAGAAAGCAAACACTCGAACATACCTTCTAGCAACGTATGTATGAACTGCCACAAAGGCATTAAAGGTGACGACCCGAAAAACGGCAAATACGGTAAAATCGAGATTTCGAAAATATACGCAGCGGCTGGTTTCAACCCTATCTCTGGCACTTACTTCGAAAATTATGCCAACCAAGACAAGGCATACGTTGATAGCATCCTCACCGTTTGGTTGAGCGATAGCAAGGTAACCGCCACTAAAAAGGATATTGAAGCGGTATTGGCACAAGTGCAGAAGCCAATTGAGTGGACACGCATACACAACCTACCCGACCACGTTTACTTCAACCACTCTCAGCACGTAACCGCTGGTGGTATTGAGTGTCAAACATGTCACGGCCCAGTTGAAACCATGCCTGAGCTGTACCAATTCTCTCCATTGTCAATGGGCTGGTGTATTAATTGCCACCGAACCTCGGAGGTTAAGTTTACCCAAAACCCTTACTACGAAACATTCCAAGTATATCACGAGCGTTTGAAAGACGGGGAGATGAAGAATGTAACCGTAGAGAAAATTGGTGGCACCGAGTGCCAAAAGTGCCACTATTAATCAATTAGCATCATCTAGAATCAAGATATAATGGCTGAACAACAATTTTGGAAAGGTTTGGACGAAAAGTTCCACGAGCCCGAGTTCATGCAGCAAGCCGGTAAGGAATTTCCTGAAGAACTTCCTGGATTCGGTGCAAAACTACAACAGGCCAGTACTAGCCGTCGCGACTTCCTGAAAGTTTTAGGATTTAGCGTAGGAGCTGCTACTATTGCTGCCGGTTGCGAAATGCCTGTGCGCAAGTCAATACCTTACTTGGTAAAACCTGATGAAATTACCCCAGGTATAGCCAATTACTACGCATCATCGTATGTTGATGGTGGCAACTATTGCAGCGTATTGGTAAAAACCCGCGAAGGCCGCCCTATCAAAATTGAGGGTAACAACCTATCTCAAATTACTTACGGCGGTACCGATGCATCGGCACAAGCTTCTGTATTGAGCCTATATGATATGCACCGTCCACGCGGCCCAGTTGCAAATAAAAAAGCAACTAATTGGGCCGAGCTTGATAAAGCGGTAGTTGAGAAACTACAAGCTATTAAAGCTGCTAGTGGCGCTATCCGTATTTTGTCGTCAACTATTATCAGCCCATCTCTTAAAGCTGCCATTGCCAAATTTATTGAGCAATTTCCAGGTACTGAGTTGGTGCAATACGATGCAGTATCTTACAGTGGTTTGTTAGACGCCAATGAGCAAAGCTTCGGCTTGCGTGTGGTGCCAAACTACCGTTTCGAGAAAGCTAAAGTGATAGTTAGTTTAGGTGCCGATTTCTTGGGTACTTGGATCAGCCCAACTGAGTATGCTTACAACTATGGCCTAACTCGCAAAGTGAGCAAAGACAACGCTAAAATGTCTCGTCACTATCAGGTAGAATCTTACGCGAGCTTAACTGGTTTGAATGCCGACGTTCGTGTACCCGTTAAACCATCAGAAGAAACCGCAGCGGCTATTACTTTGTACAACTTGGTAGCTGCCAAATTGGGCGGTACCAGCATCAGTGGTGGCAAGCTTGAATCGGCTTATAGTGAAAGCTTGAAAAACGCAGCCAACGACTTAGTAGAAGCTAAAGGTGCTTCATTGGTGGTTAGTGGCTCAAACGACGTAAACGTGCAGTTGATAGTAAATGCGTTGAACCAATTACTTGGTAACTACGGCGCTACTATCGACCTTAACGAATATAGCAACCTGCGCCAAGGCAACGATACCGCATACAACAAATTGGTAGCCGATGTTGAAGCAGGAACTGTAAAAGGTTTAATCATCATCAACAGCAACCCAGCATACAACCTAGCTAAAGGTGACAAGTTCATCGAAGCACTTGGTAAAGTGGAGTTGACCGTTTCTTTGAACGACAAACAAACTGAAACTGACACACTTTGCCAGTTTTTGGCCCCCGACCACCATTACTTAGAGAGCTGGGGAGATGCTGAACCACGCAACGGCCATATCAGCATTGTTCAACCTACCATTGATCCATTGTTCGATACCCGTTCGGCTGGCGAAAGCTTGTTGAAATTTGCGGGCATCAATCAATCATACTACGATTTTGTTCGTGAGAACTGGAATACCAACATCTTTACCAAGAGCACAGGATTGAACCTATTTGGTCACTTCTGGGATCGTTCGGTACACGATGGCGTGTTTACTTACACACCAACTGTAACCGTTACAGCAGGCACTATAGATGTTTCCGCTGCTGGTGCTGCTGCGTTGAAAAACGTGAAGTCTGGTGGATTGGAAGTAGTAATGTACGAAAAAACCGCTATTGGTGATGGTAAGGATACTGACAACCCTTGGTTGCAAGAATTGCCAGATCCGGTATCTAAAATAACTTGGGACAACTACGCTTGCGTATCCCTTAAGTTTGCTGAAGCTAACGGACT
>CAIOSU010000065.1 GCA_903861055.1 uncultured bacterium | reverse complement strand
GTTCAATTATTACAATGTGTTTCCGGATGAGTACACCATACAAATACAGTACAATGAAAACAAAATGCACGAACTGTTGGAATTGGGCGATAGCTTAACAGAGCCAAGGGTGCTGCGGCATTTTGCCAACTTCCCTTCTAAGAGAGACAGAACAAGCTTTGAAGGAGACCTGATAAGGAGAGGATTTAAAATAGTGGGTACCGGCGAAAATGAAGGTGACCTGCCGTTTGGTATTTTATTTAGCCGAAAGCAGGAAATGGAAAAAGAGAAGGTAGAGGAAATAACCCTTAAGTTGGTCGACCTATCGATGCAAAATGGGGGCTACTATGATGGTTGGATATGCGACCCTGTGCTGCCAAAAAAGAAGTAATGCAAGAACTTACCGCCTACATACAAAATTTTTTCGCGTTAGTGCCTGACGAATTGGAGATTATTGCCAGTAAGTTTGTGCCCTTAGAATTGGAGAAAGGCGATTACTATTTAAAGCAAGGTAGGTATTGCTAACGGAAAACTGCTGATAAAAGGCCTGTTTGATGGCGAACACATTTTTGAACTAACCGACAACGGCAATGTTACTGCCACTTTGGTTCAGCGTGAAGTGTTTACGGGCATATTATTACCCTTGTTTGCTAAAATGCTAGACAACAACACCCTTGCAGGCTTCAAGCAAATGAACGAAGCTTTGAAGGCTAGGGTAGAGGAGGCTATGTAAAAACTATAGGTGCTCAGCTATTTTCGATTGCGTTTACTACATTCGTACTTCGTACCTCGTAAATTGTAAATCAAAAAATGGCTTCAGCATTTGCACATGCTATTGCGGCAGTGGCCGTAGGCAAAGCATTTAGTCTAAAAAACTCGTGGAAGTTTTGGTTGCTTGGCATGCTTTGCGCCATTGCTCCCGATTTTGATGCCATTGGTTTTAAGATGGGTGTGGCCTACGAAAGCTTCTGGGGTCACCGAGGCTTTACACATTCGTTTGTCTTTGCAGCCTTGTTGGCACTGCTGGTGGTTATGGTTTTTTACCGTTCTGTTGCCGTTAGTAAAAAGCACTTTTGGTTGCTATGGCTCTACTTTTTTGTTTGCACGGCTACACACCCTATACTCGATGCCATGACTACTGGCGGATTGGGCGTTGCATTTTTTTCGCCTTTCGATAATGCCCGGTATTTCTTCCCTTGGCGGCCAATACAGGTTTCACCCATTGGTATAGCCGAGTTTTTTGGCGAGAAGGGTTTGCGCGTAATAAAAAGCGAGTTGGTGTGGGTATTTGCGCCTTCGTTAGTGTTTATTGCAATCATGTATTTGGTAAAGCGGAAGCGTTAATCTAAACTCCCGCAATTGCCAGCATACGCTCCATGTGCTGCTCCAGCGTAAGGCCTTTTTGCATTAGCACATCATCTGGTATGGCGAAAGTCATGCCTAAGGCTTTTTCAATGGCTTTGGTCCATAGTTCAGGGTCGAGCGTTGGCACCACGAGACCTAGCTCAGGAGATAATATTTCCTTAGCACCCGTTTTATTGCTCACTATAACTGGGCAGCCACAAGCCAAGGCTTCGGCTACCACTTGGCCAAACGGCTCATATACGGCCGGGTGTACCAGCAAATCGGCAGCCCAATACAGTTTTTTTATGTTGGTTTTGAAACCCAACGAAACCACGTTGGATGGCATTTCGGGTAGGGGAGTACCGGCTACCGCTAGTTGTATTGGTTTACCTGCGAGCCGTTTCATCACTTCCAGCATCAGCGGCAGGCCTTTGCGGTTGTGGCTAGTACTTACTAGGGCAAGGGTTTTCTTATTTGGGTCGAGACCAAGTTGTTGTTTCAGCTCCTGCTTCGTTTGTATGGCATTAGGGTTGAAATCATAAGGGTTGATTGGTGGAAAAAGTGTATGAATTTTGCTGCCATCAATGCCGTACAAGTCAATCATTTCCTGCCGCACCATTTCTGAGCAGGCGAAAATGTGGGGTGTGCTATTAAATGCTTTTTGGTCGAGCTTGTTGGTCATCCAATCAATAGGGCTGTTCCATTTTTTGTCTAAAGCCTTGAGGTAGCCCTTGTGTGTGTTGGGTGCAATGAGCGCTTTTTGGCTATGGGTGCGTGCCAGCGAAAGCGAAAAATCGAATTTCATGGTGTCCATTACCTCATCTACCTTGCTTGCAAACACCCACGGGCGTATGGGTTTGGGAGTTGAAGTAAGGTCAATTTTCATGATATCTACCTCGCGGGGTATATCAATGCCCAGCGCAATTTTCGAAGTAATCACCATCACCTTATCGCCGCGGCCTAAAAAGTACCGCATGTAGTTGTACAGGCGCGTTTCCAAGCCACCTTTCAGGCCAAGGTTCATATGTATCAGGGCCACTTTCATGGGTTATACAAAGTGTATGTCGGTGTCTTCAAGCGTTGGCAGGCCTTTATAGCGTAGCAGCAGTCGGGCTGCGGTAGCCACGTCTTTTTCGCAATAAATGCGAATGCGGTCGAGGTTGTCTTCTTGATAAAATACCCTTACCACATCGCTGCCGTCAATATCATCCTTCGGGGTAGGTATGTCAAATATCGCCGCCAACAATTTCAATGATGTATAGCTTTTATAGTCGCCAAACTTCCAGTGTTGCATGGTGTCAAAGTTCTTCAGTTCCCAAGGCTTTTTACCAGCAATATCTAGCAGGCCTGGCAATTCAATCCCGTTTACCAACATCCGGCGGCAGCAGTAAGGTATATCAAACTCATTGATGTTGTGACCCGAAAAGAAATGGTTGCCCACTTGGTTGAAATACTTGTTCAAGGTATCGGCAAAGGCCAGCAGCAGTTCCTTTTCGTCCCTGCTCGCAAACGAGCGGATGCGTAGGGTTTGCCTACCGGTATCAGGGTCTTTCTTGAAATAGCCCGCCGATATGCAGATTACTTTGCCAAACTCGGCATAAATGCCCGCCCAGGTCTCGTAGCTTTCGGCTACGGTGGCGCCTTTATCTAAGTAGCCCATGCGGGTGGCTTTTTGCTCCCACATTTCTTGCATGGTTGGCGATAGCTCCGCAAAGGTTTTTACGCCCGGCACGGTTTCAATATCAAACACCAAGGCATAATCGAGTATTACATTATCTAGCATGGGTATAAAATTAGGGTAAAATAGACACAAGTATCAAGACACAAGACACAAGACTTTTTTGTTGATATATTTTATTCAAAGCTTGATATTAACCCTACTTCCTCTCCAACTCCATCCATAACTCATTGCCCGCCCGCGGCGGTATGGAGTTGTAGCACGCCTCGAAATGGCGGAAATGGAAATAAGGTTCGAAGTACACATGGTATTCGTCAGCCGTGCCACCAAAGGGCGGACCCTCTTTTTCGAAAGTGGTGTTGAACAATACGCCCACTAGTTTGCCGCTCGGCGCCAATAGTTCGTGCGCTTTTTTAGCATAAGCTGCCCTAAGGCTTGGGTCGATGGCGCAAAAAAAGGTTTGTTCCAAAATCAAATCGTAGGTGGCTTGGTGCCCGAAAAAGTCCTCGCAAACCAATTGATTATGTGGAAAGTCGGCATTTCGGGCAGCAAAAGCATCTAAAGGAGGTTGGCTCCAATCCAATAAAACGGTGTTTTTAAATCCTTTATGAGCCAAATACTCTGCTTCATATCCATTGCCTCCTCCAGGTATTAAAATGCGTAAAGCTTTGTTGTTCAATATGTCTATATAGGATCTTAAAGGGTTTGATGGTTGTCCCAAATCCCAACCTGTTTGGCCGTTATCATATCTATGTGTCCACATTTCTGAACTTAGTTCTGGCATGGTAGTTGATTAAGAATGTGAAGGTTATCCTACAATTGGGTAAAGAAACCGTATTTTTGTTTTACAAAACTAACATAAGCTATGAGCACCGATGTAAATAAACCCAAAAGCGAAGGTAACAGCAAGAAAGGAATATACATATTCTTGATTCTGGCACTTATACTACTCAATGTATTCTTTGTGTACAACAACATGAACATGAAGACGGAGAATGCCGAGCTTGAAACGCACAATACCGAAGTGCAAACTAGCTTGGATGAAGCTGAGAACAGCTTAGCTCTGAAAATTCAAGAGTTGGAAACTTTGGCTGGCGACAACCAAGAACTATTGGCCCAAGTAGAAGTTTATAAGCAAGAGTTGGAGACTATTCGCCAAGAGCGCGACAAGTTCAAGAAAAGCGCCGATTACAATTCGGGACAGAAAAAGAAGTTGGATGCTAAAGTAAAAGAGTTGGAACGTAGCCTTTTGGCGTTGGGCAATACTATTGATTCGTTGAAAGCAAATAACGAATATCTTTCTCGCAAAACCGATTCGTTGGGTACTAGCCTAGTAGCTAGCAACGAGGAGAATCAAGCGCTTAAAAGCGACTTGACCGTGAAGAACAAAAAGGTTGAATTAGGCTCGTTGTTGAAACCTGATAACGTTATGATTTCTGGTGTGCGTTATAAAGGCAATGGCAAAGAGATAGAAACTACCAGCGCTAAAAAATCAGAGAAATTGCGTTTTTGTTTCAATATCCCTGAGAACCTTGTGGCCGACCCAGGGGAGAAAACCTTGCTGTTGCGCGTTATTAGCCCTGGTGGCTCTACTATTGCGGTAGCGGCAGAAGGCAGCGGTATGTTTGTGTTGGCCGAAACCGGTGAGCAAAAGCAGTATACCAAGAAATTAACTTTCCCGTACGAGCAAACTAAAAAGAACATGTGTATATACTGGCAGCAAACCGGCACATACGCCGCTGGCAATTATACAGCAGTGTTTTATCAAAATGGTTACGAAGTAGCTTCGGTGCCTTTTGAGTTGCAATAAGCCACTATCCAATATTTATATCAAAGCCCCGCTTGTATTTCAGGTGGGGCTTTTTATTTCAGTGCATTGGGTGGCGTGCCTGGACGTGCATAGGCCATTCTTTCCAATGGCCGTACCTCATTGTAGGCATCAAGCCCCGAAATTGCCACAATGTCAGCTTTGCTTAGGTTTACAAATCCATCAGGGCCAACTAGCTTAGGGGCTATTTGTATTTCTATTACTTTGCCAATAATGATAATGGTACCGTTGCTTTTCACGGGTAACTCTTCCGACAATTCCAGCCCTATTCTAATATCGCTTTCAGCCACGTAAGGGGCCGGATGTAATTCGCTGTGCAAAGGTGTTAAACCCGCTTCGTTGAACTCTGATAAGCTGGCGGGGTAGTTCGCCGATGTTTGGTGCGCTTTACCGAAAAAGTGCTGTTGTATGGCATTAATAGTAAAGTATTGGGTTTCTTTGATGTTGTTGTAAGTATGCCTAGGTACGGTTTTAGGCCTTATCACTATGCCCATATAGGCAGGGTTGGCACCAATATGCACCACCGAACTAAAAATGGCCAGATTGTTTTGGCCTTCGGCATCGCAAGAGCCTATAAGGTTGGCGCTTTTATATCCCGATATGCCGTTTATTAGGTTTCTACGGTATTCCCGATCCATCTTTTCTATTTTCCCTTCGTGCCATTGCAGCATTTCTAGTACCGTTGCCATTTGTTACTTTTTCTACCTAACAAGTATTCGGCAACCAATGTTTTGGCGCTAAAAACATTTGATTTTAAAGCAATTATGAAATTGCTGCACTTGGCCTGTTAACTAGGGCCATATTTTGTGTTATCTTCAAATTTGTGATGCCACTTCGTCATATATTTTTGCTTGTAGGGCTGTTTGCTATAACCCTAGCTATACGCTGGCCCAATTTAGGTAGGCCCATGAGCAAGCATCACGAGTTTTGTACGGCCACTGCCCTTAGGGTGCTTACCGTTTGGCACCAAGAGGGCATTGCCAGCAAGGGCTTCAACCCGGCCACCAATTTTGCAGGAGCGGCCAACAAATACATCAACAACCACGCATCGGGTAGCGGGCAAATGATTGATAAGGTAGGGAACTACTACTATGTAAGCCACCCGCCGCTGGCTTACTATTTACCCTATGCGGTTTTCTGTGCTCTGCGCATTGAGCCCGGTGCGCTGCCGCTGCAGTACTTCAATTTGTTTATCAATTTACTTTGTGGCTTAGGTATCTACTTATTGGCTAGGAAATTACTACCAGGCAGTAATTGGGTAGGGTTGTTAGCGGCCACTATCTATTGGTTTACTCCAGCCGTGCTTTGGTTTCAGAGCAATGTGTACATGAGCGATATGATGGCGCAGCCATTTTACATTGGTGCCGTTTTGTTGGCTTTGTATGCACTGGACAGGCCGAAAGCCATTACCACCATTGGGTTGGCTATCGTTTGCTTCTTGGGCACTTACACCACTTGGTTCGGTATGTTAGTGGCAGTTAGCTTGGGGCTGTACTTTATCTTTAGGGCATTCAGTAGGCCTAAGTATTTTTGGGTGGTAGGGCTATTGGTACTATCTCAGGTGGCGGCATTAGGGTTGATGGCTTGGCAGTACAGCCAAATAGCTGGTTGGGCTGCTTATACAGCCGAGTTGGGGCATCGGTTTGGGGTTAGGGCCGGCAACGAATTGCCATTGTCGGTTTTTGCAATGATATTCCTGTTTAATAACATTGTTAACTACGGCTTGCTTTTGTTGGCGCCATTGGCACTATGGTTTTTTAGTAGAAATAGGGAGCCTATTCCATTTTTAAAACAGCTGCTATTATTAGCCATGTTGCCCATAGCCCTTATGTACCTGCTATTAGGTAATTACACTGGCCACGATTTTACTACTCTTTATCTTTCGGTGCCCCTTAGTGCAGGTGTGGCTGTTTCGGCAATGTACTTAACTGGGCTAGGGCTTCGCAACGCAGTTATCAAAATAATTCTAATAGTAGCTATCGTAACCGGCCCCGCACTATATGTTATTGCTAACCCCTATGGGGAGAAAAGCTTCAACAATGATTATTACAATACCCAAATGCTTAAAGGGCAGCTACTTGCCCAAGAGCCTGTTGATGCTATGTTGTTTATAAAAGGAAGTACTACATCGATAGAAGCATTATGGTATGCCAAACGCAACATAAAAAATGTTGGTAGCGAGGTTAGTGCATTAGAGTTTATGAAGCTGCACGGCATTAACAAAGGGGTAACATTTGAAACTCCTCGGGGAAATGAACTTGTGAAGTGTAAAGTTTTATATTTGCAACTTAACGAACCGTAACCTACCATGAGCACAACCTATAACATCCCTACCGTCGATTTATCTGACTATACGCAAGGCTCGCCTGCGCAAAAGGCTGCATTTGTTGCTGCACTTGGCGAGGCGTTTGTGCATACTGGTTTTGTAAAAGTGAAAAACCACGGCATACCAGAAAGCCTGATTGCCGAATTCTATAAAGCCGTTGAGACATTTTTTGCCTTGTCAAGCGAAGTGAAGTACGGATATGAAGTACCCGGCCTTGGCGGTCAGCGGGGCTATACCTCCATAGGTAAAGAGCACGCAAAGCACAGCAACGTTGGCGATTTAAAGGAGTTTTGGCAGATCGGCCAAACGGTAACCGACAACGACCCTATTAAAGCCCAATACCCCGACAATGTGGCAGTGGCTGAACGACCGGAGTTTTTGGCCATCGGCAACCAGTTGTACAGCAGCTTTGAGATGGCTGGCAACCATCTAATGAAGGCTATATCTGTTTACCTTGGATTAGATGAAGGCCATTTTGAAAAGGACTTGCATAATGGCAATAGCATTCTTAGGGCGATACATTACCCACCTATTACCAGCGATCCAAAGTCGGCTATCCGCGCCGAGCAACACGAGGATATTAACCTGATTACCCTTTTGGTAGGCGCCTCTGCCGATGGCCTGCAATTGCTTACTAAAGAAAACGAATGGTTGGCCATAGTGGCTGGCCCTGGCGAAATTGTAGTAAACGTGGGCGATATGCTGCAGCGCTACACCAACAATGTATTGAAAAGCACCACACACCGGGTTGTAAACCCACCTCGCGAACTGTGGCACTTACCGCGCTTGAGCATTCCATTCTTTTTGCACCCGCGAAGCGATATGAGCTTGGCCGTGTTGCCTAGTTGTGTAACTGCCGAAAACCCACAGCACTATGACGATATTACCGCTGGCGAATACCTGCACGAGCGGTTGGTAGAGATTGGTTTAATTAAAAAATAAAGGATAGTAAAACTATAAAAAACGCCGCCTCGTTTTAAACGAGACGGCGTTTTTGTTTTTATCGCAACTAGCTGCAGCAATTACAAAGCGGCTTTGCTGGCTTTCAAACTTAATTTAATGCCAATTTCGTTGTTGATGGCATTGTCACCTAACTTTTCAAAAAAGCTAGCAGAGTTAAATTTGATGTCGTACAAGGTACGGTCAAAGAAAAATTCGGCAGTGGCTTCTACTTTATCATCGGCCAAAGTAACTTTTGCCGGGAAGGTTAGGTTTTTGGTAATTCCTTTGATGGTCAAGTTTCCGCTTATGTCGTGCGTAGCGGTAGTGTCGCCAGTTTTGGCAGTTGCACCGGTAATTTCAAAAGTAGCGGTTGGGTTTGTAGCAACACTAAAGAAATCGTCCGATTTCAAGTGGCCCAATAGTTTTGCATGGCCCTCGGTTCCTTTCAGATCGGTGTTGTCAAGGCTATTCATGTTGATGGTAAAATTACCACCTACCAAGTTTCCACCTTCAACTTTCAAAGTACCTTCGGATAGTTTAAGGGTACCTTCGTGGCCGCTACCGGTAATTTTTGAGCCTTTCCAAGTAAGCAAGCTACTAGCGGTATCAACAGTGTAGTTAGATGCGCCAGCAACTTCGGTGGTTGCAGCAGCGTCGGTTACCTCAGCCTCACTGCCTTCAGGGTTTCCGCCGCACGAAGCAAAGAACAATACAGAAAATGCAAACAGCGTTAATAGTGTGAAACGTTTCATGAGTTTGTGGTTTTTTGATGAAAGATGATTGATAAACATATATGGATGGTATTAGTTCAGTTAAGTTGGTATAAATGTTCTAACATTGAAGTTGTTTTCTTTTTAAACTGCAATTATTGCAGGTTGGCTGACTTTTCAGCAGGTTTAAACATTTGGCTACAAATTTGTTATTAAAACATAGCTGCATCAATTGCGATAGGTTGGCTAAAATAAAAGAATCCGCTGTGCGTCATTATCTTTAGCTTTATATTTGCAATTACGGTAGGAAGTTAAAACTAAAAAAATAACAGTTATGTACTTAATCATTTTAATTGGATCCATAGTAGCGAGCTTAATTGCAGGGCAGGTGCTTAAAAGCCGATTTGCCAAGTATGCTAAAATACCCCTTCAAACTGGTCTATCGGGCAAGGAAGTGGCAGAACGTATGCTTCGTGAAAACAACATACACGATGTGCGGGTAGTAAGCGTGCCAGGTAGACTTACCGACCACTACAACCCTATGGATCGCACCGTAAACCTTAGCCCAGAAGTTTATGACGGTCGCAGCATTTCATCTGCAGCAGTGGCTGCGCATGAGTGTGGACATGCTGTGCAGCATGCCCAAGGTTATGCATGGCTCAAGTTTCGCTCGGCAATGGTGCCAGTGCAGCAGATGAGCGGCACCATTATCAACTTCGTGTTTATTGGGATGTTTTTTCTGGGCAACATTATCTTCCAAGCCATTCCGTTGGATATAGTGATGCTCACTATCATTGCTTGTTATGCGGTGTTCTTCCTTTTCAGTTTGGTTACCTTACCTGTTGAGTTTGACGCTAGCAACCGTGCTTTGGTATGGTTAAAAACCAGCCGTGTAGCCACCGTAGAAGAAAAAGACCTAGCCTATGATGCCTTAAAGTGGGCCGCTACTACCTACGTAGTTGCCGCGCTATCTGCTCTGGCCATGCTACTTTACTGGGTAATGCAGTATTTGGGCAGCAGAGACTAAGTAGCTTCCAAAATGTTATAAAGTGGGTATTTCCGTATGGAGATGCCCGTTTTTATTTTATACCTAAACCTATTTATTTCGGCTGAAAAACTAGACTGTAACCGGTGCTTTCTTTGTTCGAGATGATGCATTTCGGTCTGAGATATCAACAGGCTCCCTTCTCAACCACTCCGCATCAACCCTCCGGATGAATTTAGAGATGTGCTGTAGGTTGTATGGGCGGGTTTTCATTACGTCTTGCAGCGCCTCGCGGTGCAGCGGCTTCAAGTCGATGGCCAACTGTGCTGTAGCCGGTAACTTAAAGGCCTTAGTTTCCATTGGCAAGCCATTTAGTAACCATTCGGCCACATCGTGGTCTACTTTCAGGTTGGTACTTTCCAATAGGTTAGGCTGCTCTGGTCCGGCGGCATATAGGTGGCGGTAGTATTCCTGGGCATCGTGCCACAGGGCTTCAAATCCTTCGGGCAAGGTTTTGCCATCTAATAGCTGCAGCGAGGTTTCGAATACGCACTCCGTTACTTCCTTCCAATAGCAGAACGAGGCCAAGCCCGCATATTTATAAAAGATGTTGTCGCCCAAGCCTTCATCCTCTAGCAGCTTATAGTTCGCTTCGTTTTCATAATAGGCAATGGCATCTTCTTCGGTATCGAACAGCTCTCCTTTGGTTTCCCTTATAAAACCCTCCATAAAGTGGGTTAGCCCCGGGTGGCGCTGCATGGCTTGGGTTACGGCATGTAGCCAATCCCAGCTGCTGATACCGTTGCGGTTCATAAAATCGACAATGGGCCTAAAGCGCCCGTGATTCCAGAAGGCACCAATAGCTACATGGTACTTGCGGGCCGTTAAATAGTCATCAAAGCTCATAGCTGCCGATGATACAATGATTTCTTCTACTTCGAACACTTTTTTGCCATGATATACGCCAAAGCTCTTAGGCAGTAGGCGGTATTTGGTGTTGTAGGCATATTGTTGGCGCGATGCGGCTGTTTCCATTTCAGAGCCTTTGAGCAGTATGGCCTGGAAGTTATTGAGCCGCGAAGTGCCTAGATCAATCAGTTTGCGTAACGAGCCCATGTGCGACTCCAAGCTATCGCCTGGCAAACCCAGTATCAAGTCAGAGTTGGAGCGCATGCCGCGCGCGGTTATCTGGGTCTGTATTTCTTCGTAGGCTTCTAGCTGTATGTTACTGCGCTTCACGTTCTCTAACACATCATGGTCCAACGATTGCACGGCCAAGTACATCACCAGCGCCCCATTTACCTTTTCCAACGATTGTATTACCCGCTCCGCTTGGTTTTTACCTGTAGTGGCGTTAATGATGAGCGGGTATTGGTATTCCTTTTGTATCTCGCCAATGTAGGTTGATACCTCAATATCGCGCTCAAACATGCCATAGTTGGGGTCGGCTATCACCAGCGTTTTCATATGCGGTGCCACTTGGTGCACCTTTTGGCCGATGTAGTATATCTCTTCTTTAATGCGCTCCAGGCTAAAGTAACTCACCTTAGTATACCACTTTACGCCTTGCACACAAAAGGTGCACGTAAACGGGCAGCCACGGTTGGTTTCGTATAGCGGGAATAAGCTGTCCTCAAAAAACTCGTCCATAATGCCCGTAAGCCAAGGCGACGGTATTTCATCCAGATTTTTAGACCTAGGCTTTAGGCTCGTGGCAATGTAAGTGCCATTGTGGTTGTACACCGCCGAGTGTATGTCGCGTTGCAGCAGCTTTTCAATGCTGTAGCCATCCTCTATAAACCACTGCACTAGGTCGGTGGCCATAAAGTCACCCTCGCCGGTTACATATATATCCACGGCTGGCCGCTCCATCACAAAGGCAATGCGGCGGTCATCTTCCAGCGGAAAGTTTGGACCGCCCATTACGATCAGGGCATTCGGGTTCAGTTGCTTCACCTTTTCGGCGTAGTAGTAGCTCAAGCTGCAGTTCCACATGTAGTTGGTCAGCATCAGCACATCGGGCACTTGCTGGGCCAGCGCCTCGTCCAGCTTGTTCGGGAAAGCGAAAATGCGCGAGTTTACCTGCGGTAGCCTTTCATCCATTACCGCCTTCATATAACCTACGCCTAGGGGCATAGAATCATTGTATGCGTTGCCGTGCAGCACATGCCGAAGGTCTGCCAAGTAGACGGTTAATGGGTTGGATGCTCTTTGGGTAGCCATTTACTTGGTTAAGATACAACGACGGAGCGAAAGTAGCAAGATTGATATGTATATCAGTGGTTATGGCAGGGTTTTGTCGTGTACTTTGGGCTATTTTACACCTCGTTGTTAAGGCTGTTGTAAAAATTTAATAAATTGATAATCAATGTTTTATAGCAAATTTTGGTTAAATTTTGTTTATAATTTGCTCCGTCGCGAATCGGTCGGTATCTTGTATATGGCTGTTTTTTGATGTTGCCATATATAACTCGCTCCCCTCCCTGCCTGCGGCAGGCAGGCTTCGCCTGGCCATGCGCGCTTGGCAAGAGGAGGTTAGGGGGTGGTTGTCACGCTGTATGCAAAAATATACTTGCACCACCATCCACCCAACGGTCATTGTTTCGGTAATTTAGCTTTATCCCTCGCCCCAAGCAGGCCCACGCGCGCACCCTTTCTCGCCCAAGGCGAGACTTAGGATGACATGCCTGTTTCCAAATCTCCATATACTATATACCCTCAATCGTACCTCATACCTCGTAAATCGTAAATAAATTTAGTCTTGTGTCTTGTCTGTCCTTCGACTACGCTCAGGATGACATTTCTTGCGTCTTGTGTCTCAAAACTTCCTACTAAAAACCTAACTTTGCACCAGAACACGCACTGCGCATGAAAATATCATACAATTGGATAAAGGATTACTTGGATATCGACCTTCCGGCAGCGGAAGTGGGCCAAGTATTGACGGATATAGGCTTGGAGGTAGAACATATTGAAGAGCACAAAGGCCCCGGAAACGGGCTAGAGGGCTTGGTGGTGGGCCATGTAACCCATATTGAAAAGCACCCCGATGCCGATAAGCTCAGGGTAACCAAAGTAGATGTGGGCACGGGCACGTTGCTGAACATTGTTTGCGGCGCGCCTAATGTGGATGCGGGCCAGAAGGTAATTGTAGCCACTATTGGGGCTACTTTGCACCCCACCAGCGGCGAGGAGTTTACCATTAAACGCAGCAAAATACGCGGCGTGGAGAGCGAAGGCATGTTGTGTGCCGAAGACGAGATTGGTACCGGTGTGAGCCACGATGGCATTAAACTATTACCTGCCGATGCGCCTATTGGTATGCCGTTAAAGGACTTCTGGAACGTTAAATCAGATTTTATATTTGAGATTGGCTTAACGCCCAACCGTGCCGATGCCATGGGGCATATTGGTGTTGCCCGCGATTTGCAGGCGGCCTTGAGTTTCCGTTTGGGCAGAGATGTGAGCTACCATTTGCCCCCGATACCTGCCTTTGATACCCCAAGCGCTACGCCCATTACCGTTGAGGTGCAAGACACTATTGCTTGCCCACGCTACACGGGAATTACCCTAGAAAACATTACCGTGGCCGAAAGCCCAGCTTGGTTGCAACAGCGTTTGCAATCGGTGGGTATACGCCCTATTAATAATGTAGTGGATGTAACCAACTACATTTTGTTGGAGTTTGCCCAACCACTACATGCTTTTGATGCCGATGCTATTGCTGGCAATAAAGTAATAGTGCGCACTTGGCCCGAGGGCACCGAGTTTGTAACCCTCGACGACCAAACCCGCAAACTGCAAGCCGAAGACCTTATTATAAGCAATGCCGAAGAAGGTATGTGCATAGCAGGTGTGTTCGGTGGTGCCAAATCGGGTGTGAAGGAAAGTACAAAGCGCATCTTTTTGGAGAGCGCGCATTTCCATCCCATCACCATTCGCAAAACGGCCAACCGCCTGAATTTGCGCACTGATGCGGCCCAGAAATACGAGAAAGGCACCGACCCGAACATTACCGTTACGGCTCTAAAGCGTGCCGTTAATTTGTTAATTGAGCTGGCAGGTGCTAAAGTGGCATCGCCAATAGTGGATGTGTACCCCAACCCGGCACTGCCGTTTAAGGTTACGCTAAAGTATGCCAACTGCGATAGGCTCATCGGTCACCCGATACCGCCATTGGTAGTAAAACAGATATTGCAGAAACTGGAAATAGTAATAGTGGGCGAAACCGCCGATGCCTTGGCATTGGAAGTACCACCCTTTAAAGTAGATGTTACCCGCGAGGCCGATATAATTGAGGAAGTGTTGCGAATCTATGGTTTCAACAACATTCCGTTTCCGGCAAGTTTGCGCTTTAGCTTGAGCAACCAAGTGGGCGTG
>CAIOSU010000064.1 GCA_903861055.1 uncultured bacterium | reverse complement strand
TAAAATGTTTTTTAGCAAGAAAAAGGTCACCGTTAGATAATCAAAGCCTAATGAAGCAAATCATTCATAACCTTAATTCTGGTCTTACTACATTGATAGAAGTACCTACGCCGACGGTTATGGAAGGTCATTTGCTCATTCAAAGTTCCTTTAGTTTGGTGTCTTCGGGTACCGAAAAAATGTTGCTCGATTTTGGCAAAGCCAATTGGTTAAATAAGGCTCGGCAGCAGCCCGACCGTGTACAAATGGTTTGGGATAAAATCAAAACCGATGGTCTACAAGCCACTATAGCGGCGGTTAAAAATAAAATCAATACACCTATTCCACTGGGCTACTCCAACGCGGGTACCGTAATCGCCCTTGGCAAAAACGTCTCAGGATTTGCAATAGGGGATAGGGTTGTGTCTAATGGGCCACATGCCGAAATAGTACAAGTGCCCCAAAACTTGGCGGCAAAAATACCTGATGATGTAAGTGATGAAGCAGCAGCCTTTACGGTTGTGGGGTCTATTGCCTTACAGGGTATTCGCTTGTTGCAACCAAGTTTTGGCGAAACTGTTGTCGTCTTTGGTTTGGGTTTGATGGGGCAAATGGCTATACAATTATTGAAAGCCAATGCTTGTAAGGTCATTGGTATTGACCCTGATGCCAATAAATGCAGATTAGCAGAAAGCTTTGGTATTACCGCTATTTGTGCCCAATCTAATAGCGACTTGTCTTCTGTCATTTTGGATCTAACAAAGGATAATGGCGCGGATGCGGTATTGATTACTGCCGCTGCCCAGGATGATTCTATTATAAGTGATGCGGCGAGAATGTGCCGCAAGCGTGCTCGGATTGTACTTGTAGGTGTAGTCAATCTGAATTTGCGTCGTAGTGATTTCTACGAAAAAGAATTGAGCTTTCAAGTCAGTTGCTCCTATGGTCCGGGGCGATATGATTATGATTTTGAAAAGAATGGCAAGGACTATCCCATTGGTTTTGTAAGATGGACAGCCCAGCGAAATTTTGAAGCCGTGCTACAAGCAATGGCCTCAAGGCAACTTGATGTGGAGCCCTTGGTCAGTCAAAAAGTTGTGCTCAGTGATTTTTTAAAAGTATATGCTGCTCTTACTGATGCTAGCACATTGGCCGCTCTTTTTAAATACGATACTACGCTAAAACACAAGAGTAGCATTCACTATTCCGAGAAAGTACCCTTATCAAATAATGCAGTAGCCCTAATCGGTGCCGGCAATTTTGCCTCCAAAGTAATGTTGCCCCTTTTAAAAAAGAACAAAACTAATATTCAAGTTATAGCAAGTGCACATGGCCTTTCTGCTGCGCAACTCGCCAAACAATTTGGTATTGCTGAGGCAACTACAAACTTGGATGCCCTTTGGCACAATGATGCCATATCTTCTGTGTTTATTGCCACGCAACACCATACCCATGCCGATTTGTGTATTCAAGCATTGAAAGCGGGTAAGTTTGTTTTTGTTGAGAAGCCTTTAGCCATTAATAGGCAGCAATTAGAGGCCGTTAAAGATGCTGTTCAGAAGGCTAAGCAGCATGTAATGGTGGGTTTCAATCGTAGGTATGCTCCAATGGCTCTACAAATGAAAGAATTGCTGGGCGAGCACGGCACAATGAATATGGTAATGACTATTAATGCGGGTAAAATTCCGAACAATCATTGGTTGCAGGACACTGCTGC
>CAIOSU010000063.1 GCA_903861055.1 uncultured bacterium | reverse complement strand
GTGCTGGTAGTTTCCGAACCTATGTTTACATTAAGCAAAAAGGTGATGCCTTTTTTGTTCAAGAAATGCGCTTCGAAAAAGATTAACGTCTTAAATTTTCCTCTGTTTTGGATTTAAATAAGTTTGTAGAACTCGCAATTGCGGAAGATATCCGCGACGGCGACCATACCTCGCTAGCCTGTATACCTGCTGGGCAAACATCAAGAGCTAAATTGCTGGTAAAAGACCACGGCATAATAGCTGGTGTGGAAGTAGCTGAAGCCTTATTTCGTGGTATCGACCCAGAATTGCAGCTTGAAATATTGTTGAAAGATGGCGCTGAAGTAAAGTACGGCGATGTGGCTTTTTATGTAATGGGCAGCGCTCGGAACATACTTATGGCCGAGCGGTTGGTACTGAACATGATGCAGCGCATGAGTGGTGTTGCCACCGTTACCAGTAAGTTTGTAAAAGCTGTTGAAGGCACCAAAGCTAAAATACTGGATACCCGGAAAACCACCCCATTGCTGCGCCAGTTTGAAAAAATGGCGGTGCGTATTGGTGGAGGCGTAAACCACCGCTTTGGGCTATTTGATATGATTATGATAAAAGACAACCACATAGCCTATGCTGGCGGTGTTGAACAAGCTATAACTAGCGTGCAAAAATACCTAAACGATAACAACCTGCGCTTAAAAATTGAGATTGAGGCAGGCAGCCTAGAGCAAGTGCAACAGATATTAAACATTGGTGGTGTCGACCGCATAATGATTGACAACTTTAGCCCTGAAGGCGCTAAAGAAGCGGTATCTCTTATTGGTGGCCGCTACGAAACCGAGGTTTCGGGTGGCATCGTGCTCGACAACGTGCGTAGCTATGCCGAAAGCGGCTGCGACTTTATATCGGTTGGTTCGCTTACCCACTCCGTGAAGAGTTTGGATTTGAGCTTGAAAGCTATATAGGGTTGGTTATTTGCTATTAGTTACTAGTTATTGGTTGTAAGTTGTTGCCCATTGTGCTATATTGGTAGTAATAATAGGTTTACCAATAACCAATTAACAAATCAACCAGTTAACCAATTAACCAACACCCATGCGAATACTAGGTATTATACCCGCTCGTTATGCATCAACTCGCTTCCCTGGCAAGCCCTTGGTAGACATTGGTGGCAAGAGTATGATACAGCGCGTGTATGAACAAGTGCTCAAAAGTGGCGTATTGGATGCAGTTGTGGTAGCTACCGATGATGAACGCATTGCCCAAGAACTGGAGCAAATTGGCGCCAAGTATGTAATGACTGACCCGGAGCACCTAAACGGCACTATGCGATGCGCCGAGGTAATGACTTTCCCGGCATTTAAAGGTTTCGATGCGGCCATAAACATACAAGGCGATGAGCCTTTCATTAACCCCGAACAGATAGAACTGGTAGCCGAAACCCTTGAAGACCACCCCGATGGCATTGCTACCCTAGTGCGCAGCCTAACCGACCGGGAAATGTATTATGATAAAAATGTAGTAAAAGCCGTTTTGTCTAACAATGGCCGTGCTTTGTACTTCAGCCGAGCACCGCTGCCATTTTACCGGTCGGGCAACTTTGAGCATGCCTACCAGCACTTGGGCATATATGGCTACCCAACCAAGGTATTGGCACACCTGGCCACCCTTGAGGCTACCCCGCTTGAGCTGGCCGAAAACCTAGAGCAACTGCGCTGGCTAGAAAACGATATTGACATATACGCAGCAGTTACCCAACATGCCACCCATGCCGTGGATACCCCTGAAGATTTAGAAAGATTGAGGGGATTGGTGGAGGAAGATTAATAAATTTATCGCACCGCCTTGAAAGACAGGGTTTCAAACAACTAAAATCTTTTTCTAAGCATCAAAAGCAATTTGTCGGGGTGTCGAGACATAAAAGTTTCGTATCTTTGAATGCGTTATTCATTAGCGCAATCCCCCCTTTGCCATGACCAAGTATATCTTCGTGACCGGCGGTGTAACTTCCTCTTTGGGGAAGGGTATCTTCGCCGCTTCACTAGCCAAACTATTGCAAGCCCGTGGTTACCGGGTAACCATACAAAAGTTCGACCCCTACATTAACGTAGATCCGGGTACTTTGAACCCTTACGAACATGGCGAGTGCTACGTGACCGAAGACGGTGCCGAAACCGATCTTGACCTTGGCCACTACGAGCGTTTTTTGAGTGTGCCTACTAGCCAAGCCAATAACATTACCACTGGCAGGGTATACCAATACGTAATAAACCAAGAGCGTGCGGGGGCATTCTTGGGCAAAACGGTTCAGGTTATCCCTCACATTACCGACGAAATAAAGCGCCGCGCCAAACTTTTGGGCGAAACTGGTGAATACGATATTGTTATTACTGAATTAGGTGGCACAGTTGGCGATATAGAATCGCTGCCATACATTGAGAGCTTACGCCAATTGCGCTGGGAACTAGGCCAAAACAATTGTTTGGTTATTCACCTTACCCTAATACCATACTTAAGTGCTGCTAAAGAACTTAAAACTAAACCTACACAGCACTCCGTTAAGGAACTTTTGAAAAATGGTGTGCAGCCTGATATTTTGGTTTGCCGAACCGAGCATGACTTGTCTGCTGACATTCGCGAAAAGCTAGCTTTGTTTTGCAACGTCGATCGCAAATCGGTGGTGCAAGCCATGGATTGCGACAGCATTTATGAAGTGCCCTTGCAACAATTAAAGGAGGACTTAGATATTACAGTATTGAACAAACTAAACCTACCTACCGAAGGCACGCCCGATATGAGCACTTGGCGCGATTTTGTTCACACCCTATACAACCCAAAGCATCAGGTAAAAATAGGCCTCATTGGCAAATACATTGAGCTTCAAGATGCTTATAAATCGATACTAGAATCGTTTATTCACGCTGGTGTTGCCAACGAATGCAAAGTAAAAATTGAAAGCGTTCACTCTGAGAATATTACCGACGAAAATGCAGGGCAAAAGCTAGGTCATTTTGATGCTATATTGGTAGCCCCGGGCTTTGGCCCACGCGGCATTGAAGGCAAAATAAGTGCCATACGCTATGCTCGAGAAAACAACTTGCCATTTTTTGGCATTTGCTTAGGAATGCAATGCGCAGTAATAGAATACGCCCGCAATGTATTGGGCCTTGAAGGAGCGCACTCATCAGAAATGAACCCGAACGCCCCCCATCATGTGATAGCTATGATGGAAGAGCAGAAAAAAGTAGTCAATAAGGGCGGCACCATGCGTTTGGGCGCTTTCCCTTGCCAATTAAATGAAAACTCAAAAGCTGCCGAGGCCTACGGCAATACAATAATAAGCGAACGCCACCGTCATAGGTATGAGTTTAACAATGCCTATTTGAAAGCCTTTGAAGATAGCGGAATGGTAATGTCGGGCATAAACCCAGAAACAGGCCTAGTTGAAATTATAGAACTTCCAAACCACCCGTGGTTTGTGGGCGTTCAATTCCACCCCGAACTGAAGAGCACAGTTAGCCATCCGCATCCTTTATTTGTAGGCCTTGTAAAGGCCGCCTTACAACACAAACAGGTTAAGGAACTGGCCGATGAGGGTAAAACCCAAAAAAATATCATTTCTTATTCGTAAAATTGCAGCCCCTTTACCTCAATCGAATGTTATAATTAAATGGACAGAAATCATGTAATTGGGCTGGTGCTCATAGCCTTCATTTTAGTTGGCTATTCAATTTATACCTTCAACACCACCCCAAGACCTACGCCAAAACCAGGTACTGAGCAAACGCAAATAAATGATGCGCTTGATACAAATGCAGTTGATACCGCTTTAGCTGGTATTGATGGCGCAACCGATAGTAGTCTAACCAATGTAATTGACTCGGCTTTGGTAAACACCGATAGCTTGAAAGCTACCGAACTAGTAAAACGTTTTGGCTCGTTTGCAACTGCCGCTTCGGGCGAAGCTGATACCTTGGTGCTTGAGAATGAAAACCTGCGCGTAGTGTTATCTACTTATGGTGCTAATATTGAAAGCATAGAGCTGAAAAACTTTAAAACCTACGACCAGAAACCCCTTTTCTTGAGCAAACCGGGCGACCAGAAACTAAAGTTTGACCTAGGCAATAGCTTTAACACTGCCGACCTTTACTATACTACCAATGGTATTGAAACCATTGCCGATGGGCAAAAAATAGTACTTTCGGCCACAACCGCTAATGGCGGCAAGCTACAACACGTTTTTACCCTTCCCTCGAAAGGTTTTTTGCTTGATTATAACCTAGTGCTTGACAACCTTGGCAAAGATTTGCCGCGCAGCACCAACTATTTATTCGGCACTTGGAGCAGAAATGTACCGCAAGCAGAGAAAAAGAAAGACCTTGAAAACGGTAAAACAAAACTATTCTATAAGGATGATATTGATGGGGTGGAGGGACTTTCAGAGTCAGAGGACGAAGCAAAAACCTCAGATGGCAATGCCAGCTGGATAAGCTACAGCCAAGCATTCTTTAATACCACTTTAATTGCTGGAGCTGACAATAAATTTGATGATTTAAAATTCTCATCAACCTTGTTAAAGAGGGAAGGCTATTTAAAAGAGCTTTCTGCATCAGTTAGCGTACCACACAACGGCACGGGAACTCAAACTTACAACTTACAATACTACCTTGGGCCCAATAGCTACCAAACGCTCAAGAAAATGGATATAGACCTTGAGGAAACCATTAACCTTGGTGTTGGTATTTTTGCTTGGGTAGCTATCTTCAACAAGTGGATTATCATCCCTATTTTTAATTTCCTTGAAGGTTTCATAAGCAATTACGGTATCATTATCTTGATACTTACGCTAATTATCAAAGTGGTACTTTTCCCGCTTACCTACAAATCGTACCTATCGCAGGCCAAAATGAAGGTTTTGAAACCTGAGTTGGACGAACTGAAAGAAAAATATAAAGACGACCAAGCTAAATTTACACAAGAGCAAATGAAGCTTTGGGGCAAAGCCGGTGTAAACCCACTAGGCGGTTGCTTACCTACCCTATTGCAAATGCCGATACTGGTAGCCATGTATAGCTTCTTCCCATCATCAATTGAGTTGAGGCAAGAAAAGTTTTTGTGGGCCGATGACTTGAGCACTTACGATTCCATTTGGAACTTACCTTTCGACATTCCGTTTTATGGCGACCACGTAAGCTTGTTTACCTTGCTTATGACCATTACTTCAATAATATATGCGGTAAGCAATGCCCGTTTGACAGGCCAACAAGAAGGCCCGTTGAAGTACATGCCTTATATTTTCCCTATTATGCTTTTGGGCATATTCAACAGTTTCCCGGCAGCACTTACCTACTACTATTTCCTTGCAAACGTTATCAGCTATTTGCAGCAGTGGATTATCAGACAGTTCTTTATTGATGAGGCCAAGTTGCACCAGCAAATGCAAGACAAAAAAGCCAAGCCCGAGAACCCAAATAGCTTTGGTAACCGTTTCAGGAAAGCCATGGAGCAGGCACAAAACGCTCAGGCTGAACAAAAGAAACCAACAAACAAGAAAAAATAAACCATATCTTGGTACAATGCTCAATTTAAGGCTCCTCACTTATTTGTTGCCCATAATACTGTTATCAGCTTGCAACCGACATGTAACCACCCCAGCTGGCAACGATGGGTATAACTATACCCCTACCAAGCCGACAGATCCGTTTGTGTATAACACAAAGCCTTTGGATACAGTGCCGGTAGTGATAACCAGCCCTCCAGATACCGTTGTTATAGTGGTGGAGCAACCAAGAGTAGACACCATTGTCATAAACAACACTAATACTATCACTACCAATACCGATCCGTTTGCACAAGCAGAACCTTGGATGCGGCCAACGCCAGGCTCATATTTGATAGCTAAAATAAAACGCACCGGCTGCTATGGCACCTGCCCCATTTATGTTGGAGCTATTTTTTCTGACGGGAAGGCATTTTACTATGGCGAGCGATTTGTAGAAAAACTGGGCTATTTTGAGGGCAACGTAAATCTGGTGCAACTTAACAGTTTGATAAAACTGAGCTACCAGAACAGTTTTTACGACTTGGCACCCGTTTACCCTACCGACGGCAGGTATATTGTAGACCTCCCGACCAGCACCATTCATTTCAATTCGGGCATAAACCAAAAAACAGTTACTAACAAAGGCAACGCTCCCGAGGAATTATCGCTCTTACAAGAATCGTTGCACACTCTATTAAATAGTATTACGTGGATGCCAATTAAGTATTAATACAGATTGGTTATTCGCCATAAAAGATTATTTTTGTCAATTCACCAAAAACGCAAATCGACAGGCTTATGAAAAGGTTAATTTTTTCGGCATTGCTCGGTAGCATTGTAACTCTCTCTTTCGGCCAAGGATCCACCAATTTGGTGCCCATGAAAATGAAACAGCCCGTTTGTGTGGGTGATGGTTACAACACTACAGGAGTAAGTAATGCTAACAACTCCAATCAAGTGAACAACAACGGACAAAGTTCGTCAGTAGGTGGTTCACGCGCTGTTACTACCACCACCATCGGTAGTGCAGGAAATATGTTTACTATCCTTGATGGTGCAATAAACCGCGTTGCGGCTAACAACGCAATTAATTCAGTAGTATTTATTCACCGTGCAGACCCTTCTGTATTTCCTGCAACTAACATAGGTCA
The DNA here is from genome assembly GCA_903861055.1 of uncultured bacterium. Taxonomy (GTDB): domain Bacteria; phylum Bacteroidota; class Bacteroidia; order Chitinophagales; family CAIOSU01; genus CAIOSU01. The sequence continues at coordinate 4,415 of CAIOSU010000063.1, read as the reverse complement.
GTTTCAATACGACCTATCAACCGACGGTGGTGCAACTTGGAACACCAACTTTGGTGTACTAAACCCATCAGGAAACAACCAAACAACTGCTGGTCGTTATCCTAACGCGGTAATTTATAACCCACAAGGCAACACCACTGCAGCCAATGCATTTTTGGGGTACCTTGGTTCATGGTTGCCATTTGCTGCTTCGGCTGCCGATTGGGATGGTTTTTTTGCAGGTGTAGCTAAGTTGAACAACAACGCTGCAACCTTTACCGAAACCAGCTATACCCCAAACAACTCAAACGTGAGCATTGCTCGTGGTTTGTGCAACGGTATTCCAGGTGTATTTTGGGCAGTAGATTGGGATTTTGACGGAACTCAAAACGGCGACGTACTATTGTACCGCGGTGTGTGGAGCTCAAGCGCTAACGACATATCGTGGAGTTTGTACCGCAAGTTTGCTACTCCGCACGATCCAACGATTTTGGCTGTAGCCGCACCAACTGGCTTGAATATGGCTTTTGACCCATCTGGTCGTTATGGCTACATCGTATTTGCTGGCGATATTATCTCTGGAGGAGATGACGTACTAGAGCCGGTTTATTACAAAACCAATGACGGTGGTGCAACCTGGACTGGTCCGGAGCAAATTTCTTTGTCTTCTATCGACGTTATCCAAAGCAACTTACTTGACCCTTCCGTTGATATTCCAAGCTGTGCATTTGACCTTGACCTTGGTGTTGATGTTAACGGCAACCTACACATTGCTGTAGTTGTTGGCGCTTCTGGTGGCGCTGGTGATTACTCTATTGCTACTGGCACTGCTGCTGGTTTGGCTATCTATGACATTACCCAAGGCAACAACCCTTGCCCTTGGACTGCCATTCGTTTGTCAGATGTTGCTACATTCCGTGGTACTTGGGGCGACGTAAACGAAGACAACCGTCCGCAAGTTTCGGTTTCTGCTGATGGAACCCGTTTGACCTTTGGATGGCTTGACTCTGATGCAGCCGTTACTTCAGGAACTAACGACCAGCCAAACCTTATTACTCGTGGATTGGACGTAACTACTGGCTTGGCTACTGTGGTAACCAACTGGACAGCTGGCGATGCAACTTGGGATGGTAGCGCATTGTTTTCATCTTTTGCGCCTACGAGTTTGCAATCGGGTAATACTACTAAAGTACCTACCGTATTCGCTACTTTCGATCCGTTAACTTTAGATCCAGGAAATCCGGCTACTTTCCACTATGTACAAAATATTTCTTACACCACTGCCGATTACACCGAAGACGTTGAAGCCCCTATTATTAGCTTAAATGGTAGCAATCCACTCACTGTGGTTCAGAATACTGCTTATAGTGAGCCAGGTGCTACAGTAAGTGATAACGTTGGAGCTCCTGCAGTTACTGTTAGCGGTAATGTAAACACTGCAGCAGTTGGTGCTTATACCTTAACCTACACCGTATCTGACAACGCTGGCAACCTAGCTTGTACAGTAACACGTACTGTAAACGTAGTTGCAGCACCTGACAACACTGCACCGGTAGTTACCCTTAATGGAGCAAGTACAGTAGTTGTTGACCTTTGCGGATACTACAACGAACTTGGTGCAACTGCAACGGATAACGTTGATGGTAACATTACTGCAAACGTTACCAACGATGGAAACTTGGTACCTTTCGGTACTTTGCTTACTGCCGGAACCGCTGGTACTTACACTATTACTTACTCAGTAACTGATGGTGCTGGTAACACTGGTACCGCAACACGTACTGTTATTATCCAAGACAATGGTCCGGTAATTACTGTTGATGGTGGCAATACCTTGACTATCGAAGTTTGTGATGCTTACACCAACCCAGGTGCGAGTGCATTTGACAACTGTGATGGTTTTGTGTCAGTTACCGCAACTGGTACAGTTGACAACCTAACGGCTGGCAATTACACCATTATTTACACCGCTACCGACGGAAACAGCAACATCAGCAGAGATACATTGATTGTTACTGTTAACGCCGACCAAACACCTCCAGCGGTGACCCTAACTGGTTCTTCAACTACTTATGTATACCTTAGCGATCCATATACCGACCAATTGCCAACTGCAACTGATTGCTCAGGTATTGCGAGTATTACTAGCAACGCAGCAAGCGTAGTAAACGTAACTACTGCTGGTTCTTACACAGTTACTTACACTGTAACCGACAACAATGGTTTGGTAACTACTGTTACCCGTAACGTAATTGTTGGTTCTGAGCCTGATCCTCGTTTTACATATACCAACAGTAGCTTGACTTACTCGTTCACCGAGAGTTCACTATACAACCCAACCGCTTGGTTGTGGGAGTTTGGTGATGGCCTAACTAGCACTGCACGCAATCCTACTTATACTTACACTACTGCAGGAACTTACGAAGTTTGTTTAACTGCTCGTAACTTGTTTAACAACGCTCCTTACAGCAAGCCTGCTAAGAAGACTTGCGAAACAGTTGTTGTAACAGTTGGTATCAGTGATATTGCTTTGGAGCGTTCAATTAACGTATATCCAAACCCAACTACTGGCAATCTTACCATCAACGTTAAAGACCTTAGCTTCGAAACTATGAATGTTACTGTATTTAACGTACTTGGTGAGCGTGTATTGGCTAACGAATACAATAAAGTACAAGCGCAAAGCCTTATCAACTTAAACATTGCTGGTAACGCTGCTGGTATTTACATGATTCAAATTTCAACTGAGCAAGGTGTTGTTACCAAACGCATTAATTTGCAAAGCGGTAACTAATATCAGCTGCAGTCGATATAGTAAAAGGCCTTCGTTGAAAAACGAGGGCCTTTTGTTATTTTAGACCTGCCAATGATAAAGCCTATTCAGCCAAAAAGAATTTTTGTAAAAGCACTACTACCCTACCTAATGGGTATAGGCTTGGCTATTGGGTTGCCCATTGGCGGCATGCTATGGCAGTTGGGAGCGATACTGTTGGTAATATCAATTTTGCTAGTATTGGCACATAACAAAATAAAACCCCTCTTAACCTCCAACTTAACTATTTGGGGATTGTTATTTTTTGGATGGATAGCGTACGTAGGTGTGTTGAATGTGCATTGGGCAAGCCCCAAGCTACACCATCAGCACTACACCCACACAGCCAATACACCAGGGCTGCTGATTGTGCAAATTGAAGAATTGCCCTTTGAAATGCCCAATACCTTCCGTGTGGTAGCCAATATAAAGGCCCGAAAACAAGGGGATTCTTTAGTGCCAGTTACCGGAAGGGTGATGCTGCTGTTACCTTTAGATAGTGCATCGGCTAAACTTAACTATGGTGACGAATTGGCAATAAACAGTAAATTGCAACCGATACCGCCAAGCTTAAACCCTTACGAATTTGATTATAGCCAATATTTGGCCAACAAGCACATATACCATCAATTGGCGCCAAAACCAACCCGATGGTACGCTACCGGAAACAATGCACAAAATAGGCCATTTGCTTGGCTGTATGCCACTAGAAACCAAGCGCTAACTACCCTTAAAAACCGAATACCCGATAAGGCCCTCAACGGCGTTGCTGCGGCCATACTACTAGGCTACAACCATAGTTTAGACAACGAAACCCGCCAGCGGTATACGCTCACAGGCAGCATGCACGTTTTGGCCGTTTCAGGCATGCATGTTGGGCTGTTGTGCTTTATGCTTTGGGGCTTGCTGCAACCTTTAAAAGCCATGAACAAACTATGGCTTCGGCTTACGCTGCTTTTAATAGTAGTTTGGTTTTATGCCTTGATAACAGGCATGTCGGCATCGGTTTTGCGAGCGGCCCTAATGTTCAGCTTGTACGCTATTGGCGAGACCATAAAACGAAAGCCCGATAGCCTGAATATTGTGGCAGCTTCGGCGTTAATACTGCTGCTTTGGCAACCCATGCATATTTTAGATGTAGGCTTCCAACTATCTTATTTGGCAGTTTTGGGTATCATATTCTTCTATAACCCACTGCGCAATTTGTGGGCCATAAAGCAACCGGCACTGCGCTTTCTTTGGGAAGGTACCTGCATTTCAATTGCAGCGCAGTTGGCTACACTGCCAATGATACTATATTATTTCCATCAATTGCCGCTGTATGCGTTGGTGGCAAATGTAGGAATGCTGATTTTAGCACCAGCTGCAATGATAAGCGGTTTGTTATTACTGCTATTCAATTGGGTGCCGGGCTTAGGATGGTTGCTGGGCAAATTGCTTTTTATCTCTCTTTGGCTAATGAACGAAACACTAGGTTTGATAGCGCAATGGCCCTATGTAGTTTGGAACGCTATATACACTAAGCCCACTGAAATGGCCGTTATGATGGGTTTAGTGGTGTGCACCATGCTGGCAACCCAAATGCGCTTGGTAAAGCCAATGCTGGGCTTTGGCTGCCTACTGG
>CAIOSU010000062.1 GCA_903861055.1 uncultured bacterium | reverse complement strand
TACCACTGCAGAAACGCTCAAGAAAAACTACAAAGGAAAATTTATAGGGGGCAGTGTATTTATGGTTTCCGGTATCTCATTTATGGCTGGAGGCATCTATTATCGTAGAAACCCTCCTCCAATTACACCTGGGACAACTGCGGATCAGTATGCACGGTCCTTAAAAGCCAGGAATCGTGCAGGTCTTGGCATAGCAGTCATGGGTGCGTTACAAACAGGTTTAGGAGTATTTTTAATCGCCAAAGGGGGAGCCGCCAAAACCATTTATTGGGATAAACGGAAAAAGCTTGATGCTGGTTTAACCAAAGATTTGAATTTGGGCTTAACGTTAACCTTTTAGTTCAGTTAAGTTACCGTGGTGCGTGGACCAGTAAATACTGGCCGCATAAAAAGTCACGAGCGGATGGTTGCGTCAGATAGGGGAATTCTTTGCATAATCAAAGCAATTAAATTCCCAAGGATTAGGTAAGTCATTACAATCATTTAGTCTAGACAACAGCAATGCTAAACATGAATCTGGTCCTTCTTTGTAACCATTGATTTTCCTTTTCAATATTTTTGTTATTCGATCAGTTTCTTTGCGGTCATAACTGGTTAAGTATAACTCACCTCCAAAAGCGTTTAGGTTCAATCTATTCATGTTTATCTCATCGAAGCCAAATCCAAGAATCCACAACTCCTCTGCGTTAAATACTTTTTCTTGCAAATCTTTATATTCCTTTTCAATTCTGGCCTCATAAATAGTAATGAAATTGCGAGACGCGCCTTCCATTATTTTTCGTTGAGAATTTGGCGCTCCATATAATACTGGTTCCATAATCTGCGACTTTTGCCAAGGCAATGAACCCAAAGAACCATATACGTGGTGGATATTGTTTTGAACAAAATTTTCGATTTTCTCTAAAATTCCTCTCTCGGAAAAGTACATGTGGATGTAATTTTCAATAAGACGGTCATAATTAAATGTTATGATTTCAATTGATCCTAAGTTTTCACTTTTATCGCATATATGTTCTAAGAGATTGCATAGCCGGAAAAGCCAGCTTTCGTTATAGTTAAATTTTTCACGACTGGCTCCTTCATATCCGGCTATGTGAAAAGCAATGCAAAAGTTCACTAATTTAAGGTACTGGTTGTGCTCAGAAACAAAAGAATCAATAGTTTTCTGCCATTCGTTTTTATTCATGTAATCTGCTAAATGTGAGGCAAGCTCTTTACGCTGTGTTTTATACAGTTTAGCTATTTCCCGGAGATTTTCTGGACCCTCTTTTTCAAAAAGGTCTATAACATCAGTTAGATATCGATTACTAGGATGCAAGTGCTCTTCTGTTAGACGTTGAAGAATTTGTTCAACCAATTCACTTCCTATCCCAAATTCTGGACAAAAGCTCTTACTTGCACCAGCACCAGTTATTATCACCCTCTTTTTCATATACTTACTTTTTATTCTAATAGTCTCAAAAAAAACGCGGAGTCTCTCGACCCCGCGTTCCTTGTCATTAACTATGTTTTAACTACTCAACTTCCACACGCTTCACAAGCATCTGGGTTATCCAGGCTGCAAGAGATTTGTTCTTCGGGGGTGTAGTATTTAGGGGCTGGTTCGTTTACCAAAAAGGTGTTGCTTACTGGGGTGGCGTTACTACTTTTGTCCAGTATGGTGTTTTGGCCTACGGTCATGGTGTTTACCACGGTGGCGGTTGGGGCTACGGCCTTTTTGGCCTCGTTGCTTACCGTAAATTTAATCGGGTCGGCAGCGGCCTTGGTGCGCAGGTAGTACATGCCCGTTTTTAGGCCTTTCTCCCAAGCATAAAAGTGCATGCTGCTCAGTTTACCAAAGTTAGGGCTCTCTACAAACAGGTTCATGCTCTGGCTTTGGCAAATAAATGCGCCACGGTCGGCAGCCATGTCAATAATGGTCTTTTGTTTTATTTCCCAAACGGTTTTGTACAGCTCCTTAATGTCGGCTGGTATGGCGTCAATGTTCTGCACGCTACCGTTGTTGCGGATGAGCTCGTTCTTAAGGCCGTCGTTCCAGATGCCCAGTTGTATGAGGTCTTTCAATAGGTGCTTGTTTACCACCGCAAAGTCGCCACTAAGGGTACGGCGGCTGTATATGTTACTGGTGTATGGCTCAAAGCACTCGTTGTTGCCCAATATTTGGCTGGTGCTGGCAGTAGGCATAGGTGCCAATAGCAAGCTGTTGCGCACGCCCACTTTTTGTATCTCGGCACGCAGGGCGTTCCAATCCCAACGGTCGCTAGGCTCTACGCCCCACATATCGAATTGGAAGATGCCTTGGCTGATAGGCGAACCCGGGTAGCTTTGGTAGTGACCATCTTTGGCAGCCAAATCTTTACTGGCGTTGAGGGCCGCAAAGTAAATGGTCTCAAAAATGTTCTTATTCAATATTTGCGCCTCGTTGCTCTCAAAAGGCAAGCGCAATAAGATAAACGCATCGGCCAAGCCCTGCACGCCAATACCGATAGGGCGGTGGCGGAAGTTGCTGTTGCGGGCCTCAGGCACTGGGTAAAAGTTTACATCAATTACTTGGTTCAGGTTTTTGGTAACCTTGTAAGTAATGTCGTATAGTTTCTGGAAATCGAAACTTTGGTCGGCTTCGTTCACAAACTTGTTCAGCGCTATCGAAGCCAGGTTACACACCGCTACTTCGTCTTTGCTGGTAAACTCCATGATCTCGGTGCACAAGTTGCTGCTGCGTATAGTGCCGAGGTTCTTCTGGTTCGATTTTTCGTTGGCGGCGTCTTTGTACAAAATGTACGGCGTGCCGGTCTCGATTTGGCTCTCCAAAATGGCGAACCAAAGCTCTTGGGCACGTATCTGCTTGCGGAATTTCCCTGCCGCTTCGTAGCCTTCGTATAGGGCCTCAAACTTGGCACCGTAGGCATCAAATAAGCCTGGGCACTCGTTAGGGCACATAAGGCTCCAAACACCGTTTTCCTTCACGCGCTTCATAAACAAATCCGGAATCCATAGGGCATAGAACAAGTCGCGGGCGCGGGCTTCTTCTTTACCATGGTTCTTTTTCAGTTCCAGGAAGTCGTTAATGTCGGAGTGCCAAGGCTCAATATAGATAGCGAAAGAGCCTTTGCGGCGGCCACCGCCTTGGTCAACGTAGCGGGCGGTGTCGTTAAACACGCGCAACATAGGCACTATGCCATTGCTCTGGCCATTGGTGCCCTTGATGTAGCTACCCGTGGCGCGAATGTTGTGTATGCTCAAGCCAATGCCACCAGCGCTTTGGCTTATTTCGGCACACTGGCGCAAGGTATCAAATATGCCCGGTATGCTGTCCTCTTGCATGCTCAATAGGAAACAGCTACTCAATTGTGGCTTCGGTGTACCCGCATTGAAAAGTGTAGGGGTAGCGTGCGTAAACCACTTCTCGGCCATCAAGTTGTAGGTCTCAATGGCTTCGGCAATATCGTTTTTGTGAATGCCCACTGCTACGCGCATCAACATTTGTTGCGGGCGCTCGGCTATGCTGCCATTGGTTTTAAGCAAGTAGGCGCGCTCTAGGGTTTTGAAACCGAAGTAGTCATATTGGTAATCGCGATCGTAAATAATGGCGCCATCCAGCTCGTCCGCATTCTCGCGGATAATTTGGTACACGTCTTCGGCAATCAACGACGCCTGTTCGCCCGTTTTCGGGTCTACGTAGTTATAAAGGTCTTCAATGGTTTCACTGAAGTTCTTTTTGGTGTTTTTGTGCAAGTTGCTCACCGCAATACGTGCCGCTAGTATGGCATAATCGGGGTGACGGCTGGTCATGCTGGCGGCGGTTTCGGCAGCCAGGTTGTCCAGTTCGGTAGTGGTAATATCGTTATAGATACCTTGAATCACCACTTTGGCAATCTCCACGGCATCCACATGGTGTTGGTTAAGGCCGTAGCTCAGCTTGTTAATACGTGCTGTTATCTTGTCGAAGTAAACAGGCTCTTTTTTTCCGCTTCTTTTAATTACGAACATGGGGCTTCAAATTTGAGAATTTGGGAATT
>CAIOSU010000061.1 GCA_903861055.1 uncultured bacterium | reverse complement strand
TTTGCGATACCAAAGTAGGCGAATATTGCATGCAGAAAACTGGCCGTGCTGGCATAGTAGGTGATGGCGATCCATTGGATATTTGTGTGCTAACAGAGCACGACATCCGCCACGGCGATGTACTGATGCCTGCTATACCTATAGGTGGTTTTAGGATGATAGATGGCGGAGAAGCGGACGATAAAATCATAGCCATAATGAAGGGTGATGAGGTATACAGCCAGTGGAAAGATATTGCTGATGTCCCAGAGAGTATCGTACAACGCTTGAAACACTACTTTCTTACCTATAAAAACATGCCCGGCCAGCCAGCCCGCTGCGAGATAACGCATACCTACGGCCGCGAAGAGGCTTATGAGGTTATACAGGCCAGCATTAAAGATTACAACAAAAAATTCGGTAAGCTGGAGAACAAACTCTCTAAAGCCGCCTTAGATGCCATAACCTATGGCCAAAACTGGCAGAAAGAGCATGACCCGGGTGCCGAAATGTAACCATTAAATAGCTTACCAACCTTACCTTTGTTTTTTATCAATAGGTTACTTTTAGGTGGGCATTCAATACAAACCATAACATACCCCATGAGCAAAGCAGATAGATTGGCCATTATTGGCGGCGGAAACCTTGGCATATCTATAGCCGAGGGCCTTTTGGCTGCCCAATATATTTCGCCTTCCAACTTGATAGTTACCCGCCGAAAGGTGTCGCTTTTAGATGCGCTGAAATTGCAAGGTGCCATTACCTCAGCCGATAACGCAGATGCGGTAAACAATGCCCGGATAGTGATTTTGGCCGTAAAGCCCAAGCAAGTAGCCGATGTGCTAATGCCGCTAAAAGAGCTTTGGCAGCCAGGCCAAACCATCGTGTCGGTGGTTACGGGTGTTACGGTTGCCGAAATACAAGTGCTAGTGGGTACTGGTGTAACGGTTATGAGGGCTATGCCTAACACCGCTATCGCCATTCGTCAATCCATGACTTGTATATCGGCTAAAGGTGCCACACCTGCCCAACAAGATGAAATACTTAACCTATTCAATCAGCTAGGTAAGGCTGTAGTTATTGATGAAGAATTGATGGAAGCCTCAACGGTGTTGGGCGCCTGTGGCATAGCGTATGCGCTGCGCTTTATTCGTGCTGCAACGCAAGGCGGCATAGAGATTGGTTTTGATAGCAATACGGCCTTGCTGATAGCCTCACAAACCGCCAAGGGTGCTGCTGCATTGCTGCTCGAAAACGGTCAACACCCCGAGCGCGAGATTGATAAAGTAACTACCCCACAAGGCTGCACCATAGTTGGCTTGAACGAGATGGAGCACAATGGCTTCAGTTCGGCTTTGGTGAAGGGCATACTGGCTTCGCATAAGAAGATTGCCAAGTAGCCTATTGCATTACCGAATGCAAGTTTTATGTTGCCCTCATTGCCATTGTGCCTATTGCTTCTGCATTTTGGGTATTTAGGCAGTTAAAGGAAGAAAACGTATAGATAGTTTTATTATCTTTGGTAACACAAGTAAATACTAGCTAATGCATCCAATTTTCAATAAAAACCTTTTTTTCGTAAAAGAGCAAGTAGGCATGTTCAAGGCCTCTAACAACTTCGATATTTATGATGGCGAAACCCAACAGCAGGTGCTAACTTGTAGGGAGCCCAACCTAGGTGTTTTTACCAAAATGTTCCGCTTTACCGACTATAAGCGTATGACTCCGTTTCATATCGAAATTCGCACCACCAGTGGCGATTTGGTTTTGGAAGTGAAGCGTGGCGTAACCTTTTTTTTATCTTCTGTAGAGGTTATGGATGAAACGGGCAGGGTAGTGGGCTGTTTTAAGCAAAAATTCTTTTCGTTGGGCGGTAAGTTTGATATTTATGATACCAACGACCAAGTGCTTTGTACCCTTAAAGGTAAATGGAGTGGTTGGGATTTTAAATTCGTTCGCGACAATGTGGAGTTTGCCTACGTTACTAAAAAATGGGCTGGCTTTGGCAAAGAGTTTTTTACCACTGCCGACAACTACGTGCTGGGCATAGAAGAGAAAGTACCCGCCAACAATGACTTGCGCCTATTAATTATGGCAGCCGTAATGTGCATTGATATGGTGCTGAAAGAGTAATGGGTTTTTTGAGCTGCGCCCTTTATTTTAGGTAAGCTCAGACCACCCATACTTCCCCTTCCTGCGTATAGGCAACTGGCTATGTTGCCTTTTTAGAGGTTGTACTAATTTTTATAACTAACTGATTAATCTGTAATCAGCACATTGGTACATTCTATTTACATTTGTACCATGCTAGATTGTAAAACCCTCGAAGAACTGGTAAACATTGATTCGCCAAGTGGCTATACCGAAGAAGCCAGCGTATATATTTATGACCTATTGAAAAGCTATGGCTGGAAGCCCGAGTTTACGAACAAAGGGGCAGTTCGCTGCGCCCTTGGCGAAGCCCCACAACTAGTAATAGCGGCCCACGTTGATACCTTGGGTGGCATAGTTACAGGCATCAAAGGTGATGGCACTTTGCGCATATCCACCATTGGTGGCGTATCGTTGAACGCCTACGAAGGTAGTTACTTGCGCGTGCGCACCCTCGATAATCACACCTACCATGGCACCTTGTTATTGAACAACCCTGCATCGCATGTAAATAAAGACCTAAGCACGACCAAGCGCGAACTAGAGACCATGCACGTGCGGCTGGACGAGGTGGTAACCAGCGAATCGGAAACCAAGCAATTGGGCATCAGGGTGGGCGATTTTGTTTGTTTCGAAACGCACTATACAGAGTACAAAAGCGGCTTTATCAAATCCAAATTCATGGATAATAAGGCTGGCTGCTTAGTATTGTTTGAGTTGGCACGCATAGCCAAAGAAAAGGGCTGGGACGTACCTGTAGAGCTATACTTTAGCAACTACGAGGAAGTAGGCCACGGCGGCACAGGCGGTTATTCGGAAGTTGCCGACGAAATGCTGGTAATTGATATGGGCGTGGTAGGCGACGGCTGCGCAGGCAAAGAAACCCACTGCTCCATTTGCGCCAAAGACTCTAGCGGCCCTTATGACTATGCGTTCCGCAAAAAACTAGTGCAACTAGCCGAGGCCAACGAAATACCTTATGCCTTGGATGTATACCCCTACTATGGTTCTGATGGGTCTGCCGCATTGCGTGCGGGCAAAAACCTACGGGTTGGCCTTATTGGCCCGGGCGTAAGCGCCAGCCACGGCGTTGAGCGCACCCACAAACAGGGCATACAAGCCACCATCGACCTTTGTGTGGCGTACGTGGAGGATCGGTTTTTGAATAAATAGTTTAAAACTAAACAAGCAAGCTCCTCATCTGCTTTAGGAGAATAATTACTGCTATTGTTTAGCAAATCTCGTATTGACTAGATCAGTGCTTTTATTGGTAAGTATTGAATGGTCATTTACTGTAAAGCTTTTATCATAAATCAAGAGTAACAATTTCCCTTACCAAGGTTCTTGGTGTTGCTCAGTTATTACCATTTCATTTTCCCGTCTACCGCAAAACACTTAGTTATCCTTGTAACTTTTTTTCGGATTCCACGTACGATTAGGTATTAATCACGGATTAAAGAGAAGAGAGATGATGAGGACGATGATTTTAAGTGTGATGGCTAGCTGTATGCTATTTGCCGACGCACAAGCACAAGAAGAGAGAAGCATTTTAGTAAATCAGCAAGGCAGTGCCTATGCCGTAACCGCACCCGATGGATGGCTTGCCAACAAAGATGTTGCCGGTGAAATGGGTCTGGGGGCTGCATTCCACTTAGAAGGCACGGTATGGGAAACCACCGGCGCTTTCATTTTTGTAAATACCACCAGCCTAGTTGGAAGCGGTGACAATATTTACGACCTAATGAGCTACGACATTGATATGTACAAAATTTCATCGCCGGGTATACAGATAAATGATGGGGGTGGTATTACTGTAAATCGTGGTAAAGGCAATGCTACAGTAATGCACATGATTAACGCTAAAGCCAACACTTATGAGGCAGTAGCATATATCGACGAGGGCGATGTAGTGCCGTTCTTCGTATTCAGCGCTTCTAGCCAAGCAGAGTTTGATAAGTATATGCCGGCCTTTAAAGGGTTGGTTGAATCTTACAAATACTACGGCCCAGTAACTACTGTTGTAAATACACCAAGAAACTAGTACGGAAATACATTTCCGTGTAATACAGGAAGGCAATCACTTTATGTGGTTGCCTTTTTTTATTTTTGACTGGTATGCTACCTCCCAATTGCGCAGTAATATGAATATTCGCCTGCATTACAACGCCCCCGTAATACTCACTTTTAGTTTGTTGTGCGTAGTGGTGTTTGCTGCAAACATTGCAGCAGGAGGAGCCCTAACGCCAATGGTTAGCTTGGGTGGTAAGTTCAATTTAAACAATTGGGTCGATTATCTTACCCTGTTTACGCATTGCCTTGGGCATGCCAATGTTGAGCATCTGTTGGGCAATCTTACTTTTATTTTATTGTTAGGTCCGGTGTTGGAGGAGAAGTATGGTTGGCGCCAACTCTTGGTTATGATACTGCTTACCGCACTTGTTACGGGTTTGTTAAATGCCCTTTTCTTTCACGACGGGCTTTGGGGGGCCAGTGGCATTGTGTTTATGTTGGTAATGCTCATCAGTTTTGTAAATGTGCAAGCAGGCAAAATACCAATCACCTTTATCTTAATACTCCTATTGTTTGTAGGTAAAGAGATATACAACAGCTTTCAAGCCGACAATATCTCGCAGTTTGCCCATATTATCGGTGGGCTTTGCGGTAGTATGTTTGGCTTTATGGGTAAAAGGTAATGACAGATGAGAAATAAGAAAGGTAAATGAAAATAACAGACAAGCAAATCATTAAAACCGCCACCATTAATGCAACAGCGAATGACGTATGGCATAGCTGGACCACTGCGGAAGGTATTGCCGCGTTTTTGGACGTGCGAGCCAATATGAAGCTTGAACGCGGCGGACCTTTTGAGCTTTATTTTGATGACAGCGCAGCTCTGGGGCTTCAAGGTTCTGAGGGTTGCGTTATCATCAGTTTTGTGCCATTGGAAATGCTAAGCTTTACTTGGAACGCCCCACCTACTATACCTTATGTACGCAACCATGAGTACAAAACTTGGGTAACGCTCTTTTTTAGCGAAACTATTGATGGCACCAATCTGCGCTTGGTGCATACTGGCTGGCCCGAAGGGGAAGAGTGGGATAAAACCTACAAATATTTTGATAATGCTTGGGGTAACGTGCTTAAAGTATTGGAAGCTCACTGGGAAAAGAATTAATCAAATCATCCCGTTCTTCTAATCTTATATCGTTACCTTTCTTATTTCATTCCGTATCTTTAGGTAGGATGAAAACAATTGTCCTAACTTTACCGAGCAATAATATTAGCCCCAAGAGGAGAATGTATGGGATGGTTCACGCGAATTAAGGAAGGTATAACTACAAGCACTCGGGAGAAGAAAGAAGCTCCTGATGGCATGTGGGTAAAATGCCCAGGTTGCAAAGCCACTTTAACGCAAATTGAGTTAAAGGGCAATTTGCATGTATGCAACCATTGCAATTTTCATCATCGTATTGGCTCTATCGAATATTTCGAGTTTCTTTTTGACGAGAAAGAAGATGAGGTGCAAATCCTTTTCGACAACTTGTTGCCTAAAGATATGCTCACTTTTACGGACTTAAAGCCTTACGCCGAGCGGATGGTGGAAGCAACCGAAAAGACCGGTTTGAAAGATGCCATGCAAGTGGCCGTTGGCCCTATGAACGAGCAGCGTGTGGTAATTGCAGCTATGGATTTTGCATACATCGGCGGCTCAATGGGCTCGGTAGTGGGCGAAAAAATAGCCCGAAGCATTGATTATTGCATTGCAAACAAGTTACCATTGGTTATCATCTCTAAGTCAGGCGGTGCGCGTATGATGGAGGCTGCATTTTCGCTGATGCAGATGGCCAAAACCGCTGCTAAACTTACCCAACTATCCGAAGCTAAATTGCCTTTTATATCCTTGCTTACCGACCCAACTACAGGTGGAGTTACGGCCAGTTTTAGTATGCTTGGCGATGTATTGATTGCCGAGCCAGGCGCCTTAATTGGTTTTGCGGGCCCGAGGGTAATTAAAGAAACCATTAAGAAAGAAATACCAGTAGGCTTTCAATCAAGCGAGTTTTTGTTGGAGCACGGTTTCCTAGATTTGATAGTTGACCGCAAAAACCTAAAACAAACCATTAGCGATTTGCTGGGCTTGATGAAGGTGTAGGTAAGCGTATGAATGCTCAAACGGGTAAGTATCTCATAGTTGCTGGCACAGCCATAATAGTCTTGGGTATTTTGATCTATTTTTTCCATGATAAGTATATTTGGGTGGGGCGCTTGCCTGGCGACATTCGCATCGAGAGCGAAAATTCACGATTCTATTTCCCCATTTCCACTATGATATTGTTTAGCTTAGGCCTAACAATAATCGTTAACCTGATACGTCGGTTACTTTAAAGCAACCATCCCCACCATGCAAAACAAAACCGTACTCATCACTGGCGGCAATGCCGGAATTGGCCTTGAAACCGCCCGTGCCCTAGCTAAGCAAGGTGCAACCGTTGTAATTGTTGCCCGCGATGCAGCCAAGGGCCAAGAAGCAGTAGCCGATGTTATGCAAACCACAGGCAACAACAAGGTAAGCTTTATTAAATGCGACCTAGGCAGCCAGAAGCAGATACGCCAGTTGGTTGCCGATTTCAAGAGCAAGTACGATAGGTTGGATGTGCTGGTAAACAATGCAGGTGCTTTTTTTTCGGAGTATGGAGAAACTGAAGATGGAATTGAACGTCAATTTGCTATCAACCACTTGGGGCCATTTTTATTGACCAATTTGTTGCTTGATACACTTAAAGCTTCAGCGCCAGCTCGAATAGTTAATGTAGCCTCCAGGGCTCATTACCGTGGCCATATTTATTTCGACAACCTTTATTTTAAGAATAATTACGATGGCTTTAGGCTGGCCTATGGCCAATCTAAGCTAGGCAATGTATTGTTTACCAACGAGCTTGCCCGCCGATTGGAAGGAACAGGCGTAACCGCAAATAGTCTGCACCCAGGAGTAGTAGCTACCGATATTGCCCGCAAAGAATCGAAAGGAATTTATCGGTTGGGTTGGACTCTATTAAAGCCATTTATGATTACCACTGAGCAAGGTGCTGCCACCAGTATTTATCTGGCTTCTAGCCCCGAAGTGGAAGGCGTAACAGGCAAGTATTTTGATAAGAGCAAGGCAAAAATGGCTAGTAAAAAAGCTTTAGATACAACTGTAGCGCTCGAGCTATGGCAGGTAAGCGAAAAACTCACTGCACTGGCGTAATTAGTTATTAGTAACTAGCGACGAATCACCATTTACTGGCAACTAACGAAACAAGAAAACTTTTTCTGGCATCTTCGTGTTTGGAGTAGTATTATGAAAGAGACAACCATAAGCGAAGCGCAACAAGTGAAGATAGCAACTACTGAAAACCCAGTACATCAAGTTATTCGTGAGCGATGGAGCGCTAGGTCGTTTAGTAACCAACCAATCACCCAACAAGAGTTGGATACTATTTTTGAGGCAGCTAGTTGGGCACCCAGCAGCATGAACGAGCAGCCTTGGATGTATGTATACGCTACCAAAGGCTCACCTGTATTTGATGCAATGTGGAATACTCTTATGGCGGGCAACCAGCCTTGGGCAAAAAATGCGGCGGTATTGATAGCAAGCCTTTCGCGTAAAAACCATATGAATACAGGGGCCGCCAACAAATATAATTGGTACGATGTGGGCTCGGCAAACCAAAACTTGCTGTTACAAGCTGCTTCAATGGGCATTTTGGGGCATGTAATGGGTGGTTTTCGTAGGTCAGATGCCGAACAGTTAATTCAACTTCCAGAAGATATGGAGCTGGTATGTTTTATAGCATTAGGCCACTTGGCTCCCGCAGAGGAGCTAGAGGAACCTTTCCGCAGCAGGGAGCTTACACCGCGCAACCGAAACCCATTAAGCACTTTCGTTTTTCAAGACAAGTTATTGTAACCACAATGGAAGCTAAAGGCAGCCTGAAAGGCAATGCGGGGTATTTTATGAAGGTAAATATCGGCGCGCATGAGTTGGCATTTGATGAGCCAATAGAAGTGCAGGGTACCGATTTGGCTCCCAAACCTACCGAAACATTGCTTGCTGCCTTGGTTGCTTGCACCAATATGACGGTGCAAATGTACGCGCGCCTCAAGGATTGGCCTTTGGACGAAGTGGAGGTATCCATATCAGGTGAGCAAGAGGCCGGCACTGGTAAATTGTTGCTCACTCGCAATATAAAGCTTACTGGTAAGCTCGACGAGGCACAGCGAGAAAGATTATTGGCTATAGCCAACCGATGCCCAGTGCATAAAATCCTCAACCAACAAAACGACATTGTTACTCAGTTGGTATAATACTATATTTTTAGTAATTTGACGTAAACTAATCAACGTCACGCAATGGCCGATACTACAAAAGAATATAGCAATGGCGAGGTAACCATAGTATGGAAGCCAGAAGTGTGCATACATTCGGCATTCTGCGTAAGCGGCTTACCTGGTGTGTTTAACAACAAGGCCCACCCTTGGATAAACGCCCAAGGTGCTACTACCGATGAGATTAAGTCCCAAGTGAACAAATGCCCATCGGGAGCATTAACCCTTTATATGAACAATGCCGAAACCGAGGCACCGCAGATTGAGAGCGAATCGATGGTAGAGATAGTGCCCAATGGCCCTGTGTTGGTGTTTGGCAATGTGCACATTAAGCACA
>CAIOSU010000060.1 GCA_903861055.1 uncultured bacterium | reverse complement strand
GCAGTAGGGCTGGTAAAGCTAGTAGTAACTGACAGCGCGTTGGGTTGGGTAACCACTACCGGGTTGCTGGCATAGGTAAGCGTGCACCCGTTCGCATCTTGGACGGTAATGGGGTAATTGCCAGCCGGTAGGCCAGTAAAGGTATTGCTACTCTGGAAAGAGGAGCCTTGGGCAAATTGTATATTATCAACCTCCATAAAATAGCTAGAGCAATTGTTGTATTGGCAATCAGTTTCAATATAAAACAAGAAGTCACTTCGTGAGTTTGTTGGCACCGAACTTAAATCAAGGGTTACGGTAACCGATTGGCAAGTGCGACTTTGGTTGAAATTCAAAAAATTTCCGCTAACACCATTTACTGTGGTAGGTGCACTTGGGTAGCCGTTGTTTACCCAGCAATAAAATCTTGCACGGTCGTTAGGCCGCTGTGCATCGTATGAATGAGATACATCAAAGGTGATGCTTACTAGATTCACCCCATTCATATTAGTTTGAGGAGAACGTAAAAAACAACCGGCAAAAGCAGCATTGCGACTAAACCTTGCCGAACCTGCTGGGCAGCCGCTTGAGCCATTGTAAACCCATGAACCATCAGTGCAGGTGCCTGGCGACCACCAAACACTGGTGCTGCCGCTGCTGGTAGTGCTAAGTGTAGAACTAGACCCAAACGCAGCCGATCCGCCAATTGCCGTAGATGTGCCATTGGTATACGTAAACGGCCCGGTGCCACCGCTGGTTTGAACGGTAATAGTGCCGTTGCTGCCGCCATTGCACGATACGGATGTAGAGCTTACGCCAGTAATGGCCAAGGTACCACATTGACCATATACATCAATTGATGCAAAGCACCATAAAATGGTGAGTAAAAACAAAACCCGATATCCCTGTGGCATAGCACTATTTTTTGCAAAGTTATATCAAAATAGAGCTTTTACATTGGCTTAACGTTGCACGCGAGAGCTATTTTTTCAAGCGTCTACTCTCCATTGGGCATTTTTAAATCTCGCTCATGGAAAGATTTCGTCCACCTCACTTTCCAATTGGCATCTATAGCTTCGAAAGTAAGTGTGCGGTCATCGTTCAAAAACGAGCCTGTAATGCTTGCCTTTACAAAATTTTGCTCCGGCAGCAAAGTACCCTCCACACGGGCAGGGTTGCTATATTCTTTGTGGTCGGCAATAGTAGTAAATGCCCGTGACGTAAGCGGCGACGAAGTAACATCATATAGCACATAAAACTCCTTACCTGGTTGAAATGAGTTCATCTCTGTCATATGCCTGTCACCGCTCAAAAACACCACGCCCTCAATACGGTGCTGCACTATAAACTCCATCAATTCATCCCACTCACTGGTAAAGTGCCTAAAGCACTCAAACTCATTTACGGGGTTTAGTACTTGGCTGCCCACTACAATAAACCTAAAATTCACGTATTTATTCGAGGCCAATAATCCCTCTTTGAGCCATTGCATTTGCCGATTGCCCAAAAACTCCTTTTCGGTATGCTTGTTTGGATAAGCGTTAGGGCTGCGGTGGTATCGGTCATCCAGTAAAAAGAATTCCGCATCGGCCATTTGAATTTTGCTGTACACGCCAGCATTGCCCGCTTCGCCGTAAGTTTTATTGCCCCAATACTCCTTAAATAGTCTTAGGCTTTCTTGCTTCAAGTCATAGGTTTTATCGCCATCGTTTGGCCCGTAATCGTGGTCATCCCAAATAGCGTAGTGGCTCATGGCTGCCAATAACGGCTGAAGGGCCGGTAGGCTGCGCGTGTGCCTGTTTCGGTAGGCCATGCCGCTTGCCGAGCTGTAATCGGCAGGGCGGTAATAGGTATTGTCGCCCAGCCAAAGCATAAAGTCGGCAGGTTGCTTTGCGAGGGTCTCAAATATCTTAGTATCCTGCCCATAAGGTTCACCTGCACGGTCATAAATGCTATCGTTTATGTAGTTGCACGAACCAAACAGAAATGTAAGGTCGGGCGCATCGGTGCGGTATTCCCACAGGGTGCGGGTTTTGAATTGGGTAGGGTAATCAAACTCCTGCTTCTTCCCGTCCAAATAAATGTCATATTGGTAAGCAGTATTTATAGCCAGCTCTGGCAAATAGAAATGCACTCTCGGGCCTCTACCCTCTTGCCAAAGTTCCAAGTTTACATAGTTGCTTTTTTTAGGCGAGTCGATAGGGTAATAAACAATTTTGGCTTCGCGAACGTCCAGACCTACTTCTAACCATATTACAGCCTCTCGGTGCTCAATATAACCTAACATGGGCCCAGCAACCAATTTTTTAGTGCATGCTACTTCTTCAACTGCCGTATTATTTGTTTGAGTGCCCGTTTGGCAACCTACCAACAATAAAAGGGCTCCAATAGATAGTACTAGCGTATGTTTCATGCTGCAAAAGTTAATATGCACTGATAAATATAGCCCATTTGTATTAACCCTATATTAGTCAATAATTTTTATTGAACTTTTCGTTTCGAAGATTTGTCTTATTATTGTAATCAATGTTCAAACATTAATCAATAAAAACAAGGAGAGCAAGTTATGAAAACCGTATTCCACTCAGCAGACACCCGCGGCCATGCCGACCATGGTTGGTTAAATGCCCACCACAGTTTCAGCTTCGCGCAGTGGTATAACCCTGAGCGAGTACATTTTGGTGCACTGAGGGTACTAAACGATGATATAGTTGCCCCTAAAATGGGCTTTGGAAAGCACCCGCACGACAATATGGAAATTATTACCATACCCATGGAAGGCATATTGCGCCACCAAGATAGCATGGGCAATAGCAGCGAAATTTTGCCTGGCGAAGTGCAAGTAATGAGTGCCGGAACTGGTATACAGCACAGTGAGTTTAACGTGGATAATGATAACGCCCTTAAATTATTTCAAATTTGGGTGTTCCCGCGCGAGAAGGATGTGAAACCAAGGTACGATCAAAAGGCTTTTAGCCCAGAAAGCCGCCACAACCAATGGCAACAAATAGTATCGCCAAACCCCGATGATGAGGGTACTTGGATACACCAAGATGCTTGGTTCCATCTAGCTGATTTGGATGCGGGAAATAGCCTTGATTATGCGGTACGCAAACCGGGTAATGGCATATACATTTTGTTAATAGATGGTGAAGCTACTGCCGCAGACCAATCATTGAGCAGCAGAGATGCAGTTGGCGTAACCGAGACTGATAATGTAACCATTGCCGCCACCACCAATGCCAAAGTGCTTTTGATGGAAGTGCCTATGGAGTGGTAAGCATTAGTCCATGGTCGATGGTCGATTGTCCATGGTAAAAATAAGTTGGTTAGTTAGTTGGTAGCCGACTGCCTTGCAGGGTACTCGGCTTTTTATTGCTGCAAATGAGGTATACTGAAGTGCGATATGGTTTAACGCCAATGCCAAATTGGCTATCGTTCAAAAATTAGTATCTTAGAGTGTCCTAAAAGAAACACATGAACCAGCAGCGCATATTGGTAGTTGATGATGACCCAATGTTTCATAAACTATTGGGTTATGCACTTAAAAGTGAAGATTATCTGCTTTCATTTGCCTCTAATGCTGAAGGTGCCAAAGAAGAACTTGGGAATAACCACAAAGATATTCTTGCCATAATTCTTGACTGGGAAATGCCCGGCATGAGTGGTGTGGACTTGTTGAAATGGATGAAACGGGAGGAAGACTATAAAGACATTCCCGTGATAATGCTCACGGGCCGCAGTAGTCCCGATGAAATTAAGAGTGGCATCAATGCCGGTGCATTTTACTACGTTACCAAGCCTTTCCAAAAAGATTTCCTCAACTCGGTTCTAAGCGCCGCTATTGCCGATAGGCAAAACTTGCTACACCTTGCTAACGAGCTTGAAAAAGTTAGGAATCCATTAGAAAGCCTAATGCAAGGCGAGTTTAAATTCAAAACCATACAAGAGGCCCAAAAACTATCGGTATTTATAGCCAATACCTCGCCAAACTCACGTGAGTGCCTTATCATTTGCGAGTTATTCAACAACGCTATTGAGCACGGCAACTTGGGTATCTCTTACGATGAGAAAAGTAATCTGGTTGATAGCAATGGCCTTTTTGAAGAAATTGATCGCCGCCTAGAACTACCTGAATACAAAGACCGTTGGGCAACCCTTCACTTTGATAAAAATGAAGACCGCATACTACTTACCTTGATTGACGAAGGTGATGGTTTCGATTTTCAAAAGTATCTGCACTTTGATGAAGACCGAGTGTTTGACAACCACGGCCGCGGTATTGCCATGGCCAACTCCATGCTCGATATTACCTATTTGGGCAAAGGCAACCGTGTAGTGATAAACATACCACTAGGTGCCCCTACCCAGAATATGGATTGAGGGGTTAAATCGTGCACTTTAAGTTAATCCCATTCTTGTTAGCAATTGTTACTTGTCTTGCCAGCGATTATTTTTTATGAATTATTGTTAAGGTATCATCCTTTGCCTGAAATCACTAGTCAAAGAGCCTCATTCAGCAAACAATCCATAGCTAAAGCACTTCCCCACTCCCCCATTTTTCCCTACCTTTGTTAGATAACAACCCTTGTACATGCTGGGCTTAAAATTACCTACCGACCCTAGATGGGCCAACTTGGCCGAACATAGTTTGGAAGAAGTGCTTACCGACCACGCCTATTGCGAACAAAAGGCCGCCCTTAGCTGCATATCGCTTATTGCACGCTACCCGCAGTGGGAACGTTTGGTGGATGACCTATCACCGATAGTTACCGAAGAGTGGGGCCATTTTAGGATGGTACTAAAAGCCCTCAAGGACCGCGGACTAAAGCTTGGGCACAAGCGTAAAGACGAATACGTGCATGAGTTGCGCAAGCTGGAGAAAAAAAGCGACGACCAAAATGAGCGTTTATTAGAAGAGCTGTTGCGTTTTGCTTTAATAGAGGCTCGCAGCTGTGAGCGTTTCAGGGTACTGAGCATTGAACTGGAATCGGAGGAGTTGCGCAAGTTTTACCATACTTTTATGGTGGCCGAGGCCAACCACTACCGCTTGTTTCTGGACCTAGCACGCGAGTATATGCCCGAAGACATTGTTAAGGCGCGCTGGCAAGAATACTTGACCGCCGAGGCAGAAATAATGAAGAATTTGGAACTACGTGGCGATAGAGTGCATTGATAGATTTAGATACTATGAACTATAACGATACTAATTTTCGTACGCTTACCACCAAGGAGAAAGCCCTGCGCATAAACCTGAATCTCGATATTTATGGCTCGTTTGCCGAAATTGGTGCCGGGCAAGAAATTGCAGCCAACTTTTTTAAAGCCGGCGCGGCATCGGGCACGGTGGCCAAAACCATGTCTGCATACGATATGAGTTTTAGCGATGCCATATATGGCAAGTGCAAGCGTTACGTTTGTGAAGACCGACTAGATACCATGTTAGAGCGCGAGTATAAGCTACTGCACCTTCGCTTATCTAAAAGAAAAAAATCGACCAAGTTTTTTGCCATGGCCGATACCGTTGAGACGCTAAACTACCAGCGCACCAATAGGGGGCATGGTTGGTTGGGGCTGCGCTTTCAGTTGCACCCCGATAGCCCACCAAACGATTGCATCATACATGTAGTGATGCACGACGTAGATGGCCTCGATCAACAACAAGCAATTGGTGTGGTTGGTGTTAATTTGCTTTACGGATGCCACTACCACCATAACGACCCCGACCAACTCATAAACTCGCTGGTTGATAACTTAATACCAGGTCGCATCGAAATAGACATGTTCCGCATTTCTGGCCCCGATTTTAAGGATATTGACAACCGTTTAATGGCCCTAAAATTGGTAAAAAGCGGCTTAACCAATGCCACCATGTTTGGCCCACAAGGCAATGTTTTACAGGCCTCCGAAGTGCTGTACAAAAAGAACGTTTTGGTATTGCGCGGCCGTTTCCGCCCAGTAACCAAGGTAAACATGGATATGCTTACCAAAGGTCTCGATCAATTTTTGCACGAGCCTGAAGTTGAAAAAGACGAAACTATTGTAATAAGCGAACTTACCTTAAATGCACTTAATGCCGGCGGGGCTATAGATGAGAAGGATTTCCTAGATAGGGTTGATATTCTTTGTTCGCTAGGCCAAACCGTTATGATTTCAACGTTTAGGGAATATTATAAGCTAGTTCATTATTTCTCACGCATTACCAAAACCAAGAGGGTGGGTATTATACTCGGCTCACTTACGCTCCATAAGCTGTTCGACAGCAAGTATTATGGCGATTTGAAAGGCAATATTTTAGAGTCGTTTGGCATTCTGTTTGGCAACAACGTGAAAATGTATGTTTACCCAGCTCATGAGCCAGATAATGATGAGCTGGTTACCTCTAAGAACTTCCCTGTGCCTGATGATTTAACCCACCTTTATCGTCACTTGCAAGCCAACAATAAGATTGGGGATATTGAGAATGTCGACTTAAGTGTATTGCATATCATATCTGACAAGGCGCTTGCTATGATTAAAGCTGCCGAACCTGGTTGGGAAGATATGGTACCGGAAAACGTCGAAGACATTATCAAGAGCAAGTGCCTTTTCGACTACCCATGCAGCCTAGAAGAGCGCCAGAAATCGGAGGAGAAGGAAGAAAAAAAGAAGAAGGCATTGGGCATCGAGTAACGAATTCGCTAGTTTTAATTTTATCGAAGATTGTTTCGCTGAAGATTAAAAATTAGGATAGCTTTTATTTACCTTTGCAGCCTAGCAATTATCCCACGGGGGATTAGCTCAGCTGGCTAGAGCGCTTGCATGGCATGCAAGAGGTCATCGGTTCGACTCCGATATTCTCCACAAGAGGTTGTTCTATAAATAGAGCAACCTCTTTTTATTTATCCCCATCTACTTGCCTTGCTTGCTCACAATACTACTAAAATGATCAAGCAATTAACATTGGCAATTTGATTACGGCCCTTTCGCCGTGTTAGACTTTACCTAACCAATGGAAGTTGAACCAATGCTGCTGCCGTAATATTGTTTGTGCTTTTTCTAGAACTAATCAATCCAAAACCTTAGAAAAACAAAACGCCCTCTCCGGAAGACCGAAGAGGGCGTTTAAGTATTTATAGTAGGCTATTACTTAGCTACAGTGATTTTGCTTGTAGCAGTTACACCGTTTGCAGTAATGCGAACGAAGTAGATACCGTTTGCAGCAGTGTTCAAGTCAATAGTTTGAATTGGGTTTGCTGTGGTAGAGAAAGTGTTGGTGTTAGCAACTACTTTACCCATCAAATCAACAACCATAATGCTTGCATCAGTAGCAGTTACTTGGCTCATATCAACGGTAAACGAACCATTGTTAGGGTTAGGGAACAAGCTAATGTTAGACAACAATTTAACTTCTTCAATACTATTTATCACACACAATGGGTGATTAGTTGGCAATACTTGAATTTGCAATGGAGCAGAAGTAATTACACAACCAGAAGCATCGCTAGCAGTCAAAGTAACTGTATATACACCAGTAGTGCTGTAGGTTTTGGTACCATCAACATTCACACTTCCACTTTGGTCGCCATAATTCCACTCAAATGACCAAGCTGAAGATACATCAGTAGATGTATTGTCGAACAGTATAGAAGCACTTTGGCAAGCACGGTTTTGAGAAAGCAACCCTGGAGTTGCTGAACCGTTATAAAAAGTGCTAGCTGTGAAAGAAACCGTTTGGTTCACGTCCAAACCAACTACTTTAGAGTCGGTAGCTGTGCAACCAGCGTTGTTAGTTACAGTTACACTGTAAGTAGCACCACCTTTCACAAACACCGATTGAGTAGTTGCATTGTTTGCACTAGCACTCCACAAAAACTGAGAACCGTTAAGGAAACCAGTAGTAGCAGCAGCTACCAAAAGGCTATCGCCGCAGCTCAAAGTAGTGTCGTTACCAAGATTCACCACTACACCACGTACCGTTACGTTTACAGAGCTAGTTACAGTAGTGTTTTCAATGTTATCAACCACTGTTACAGTGTAAGTTTCAGGGCCATTACCGCTAGGCAATGAAACACTAGTAGAGGTAGAGTTTGGAGAAGTAAAGTTACCGTTTCCGCTCCAAGTGTAAGAGAAGTCGCCAGAACCACCGCTTGCGCCAGAGTTCAAAGTAACAAAAGCACCTGGACAAGCAACAGTTTCAGAAGCAGTTGCCCTAGCAGTAAGCGGAGCATCAACAGATACTACTGCGCCGATACCCATGTTTTGGAAGAAGTAGTTATCGCAACCAGCAGTAGCTTGCAAGAACAATGCACCAGTGCCACGGAAATCTTGTTGTGCGCTCAAATAAAGGTTAAACCAACGAGTGGTATTAGTAACGTACGCGTCGCTAGCATACTCATCTGGTGGAGCGCCACAATCGTAACGGTTGAAGTCAATTACTTCAAACAAATCTTCTTTTGGTCCAAAATAGTCGATACGAACTACGAAGCCTTTGCCTTGTGGCACCACAACAGGGTTGCCTAGAGGGTCAAGTACTTCAATAGATGCACCATCAAATGGGGTGTTAGAAGACAATGATTGATCAGTGATAATGGTATCAGTCCACAAAACGTTGTTTGTAGCTACAATGTTAGTGTTGTTCACGTTACCACCACCAGCTGCAAAAGTCAAACCTGACGGAGTGCTGCTAGCTTCAAACATAGTCAATATCAACGTATCGTTGGTACCGCTGGTGTTGGTGTGAGTAAAGAAGAAGAAAATACTATCAACGGTTAGGCTGTTGAAAGAGAATTTGTTGTAAGACACATCATTGTCAGTATCAACAATACTATCAAACTTAACCGAGGTCCAACGAAGGGTAAAGTTGTCTTCAGTGTCAGAAGGTTGCGTAATTGGATTCACACGGTAGTTGCCGTTCAACTCCCAAGGAGTGTATAAAACGTCACCACCACGTACCGACTCCAAATTGCTGTAATCGATGTTAAATTGGGTTACTCCACGCTGCCCTCCAGCTTGGCCAGCTTGGCCATGGCGAAGCATGTTTTGTGTCACCGGAAAGGTTTTGTTAATTGCAGGAAGTGTAGCCGAAAGAGGCACCTGCGCATAAGCAACCTGAAAACCGATGATCGTGCAAAGTGTAAAGATTAAACTTTTCATGGGCGATCAATTAGTTTAAGTTTTTTAAGATTTTTTTGACAATAATAACTAACAAACAAAAATCGGGGGTACTAAGGCGTAAAACTAGTATTTAATAATCGTATTCCAAATAAAGAGGCAAAACATTTCTGGATAAAATGGTAATAATTTGACAAACTTAATAAACTGGTTTCTTAACAATAGAGTGCGCTTAGGGCTTTTTGGTTGCATTGGCTATACCTTGAGCAAAACACATTCGGCATCGAGCCTGGTAAGAGTCCGTTTCGCCTAACAACATTTGTTTCGAATCGGGAACTGTGCGAAACGAGTGAGAGGCAATATCTCCGCACACTACGCATATGGCGTGCAGTTTAGTAACGTATTCGGCAGCGGCCATAATCATGGGCATGGGGCCAAAAGGTTTTCCTAAATAATCCATATCCAAGCCGCCAACAATAACCCTAATGCCACGAGACGACAATAATTGCACCACTTCTAAAATGCCTTCATCAAAAAACTGCGCCTCATCAATGGCTATTACCTCGGCATCGTTAGCTAGCAGCAGTATTTCTGATGAATGGCTAACTGGAATTGATGGTACGTTATTTGCATTGTGCGATACAATATCCGTATCAT
>CAIOSU010000059.1 GCA_903861055.1 uncultured bacterium | reverse complement strand
CGCTAAAAAAATGTTCGGTTGTTCCCCTATCTCGCGCAAGCATTTGCTTGTGTGTTTTATGCGACCAGTATTCACTGGTCCACGTAACATGTTCAATGCCCAAATGAAGAAAAGCCATGCAATGGTGTAAAAGGCTTCAGCACATAGCTACCTCATCACATCAGCGCCCGAAGATTCCTCGCGAAAAGGCTCGGAATGACAGCCGTTTTGTATTGAGGTATTGCATTCATCCTCAATACTCGCCCCAACAACTCCCACCTTGGCAAAAAGCTACGGTGGGCTAGCAATCGCGCGCACCCTTCGATCTCGTTTGAAACGAGACTCAAGATGACATGCTAACTTCCGCTTTCTCCATGGACCATCGACTATCGACCATGGACAACCTCAACCTCCACAACACTCTTAGTCCCACCAGTCACCTTAAACCTATCATCCAACCTATACCCTACCACCCACATAATACAATCACCAGAAAGCAGCACCCAGGTGTTTTCTTTTTGCAGTTGGGTTAGTTTTAGCTCGCCCAATAGGTTGCTTAGTTTCTTCTTTTTGCGCTTGGGGCCTATGGGGTATAGGTAGTCGCCGCGCTGCCAGCGGCGCAGCACCAAGGGCATTTCAAGCTTATCTGCATCCAAGGCAGCCACTGTTGCGTGGGTGGGTATGTGGTAGTTGTTGGCAGTCTGCACATGAAACTTGAGCTCCAAACCCGGCACCTTCACCCGCTTACTAAATTTCTCTATCAGTACGCGGTGGTCGTTTTCCACGGTCTTATCGGTCAGTACCAAAAACTGGCGGTCTTTTATCAGGCGGCAGTTTGTGCTGTAAAACTGCTTTACTTCGGTGCTATCCAATGCCGCCAATATATCGTGCACCTGCGCCTCGTTAAACCCAGCAGGGCTAAGCCATTCATATAACAAGGTGCTTTGCGCGGGGTACAGTTGTAGTTTTTTTATCGGCACATGCTGTCCGCTAGGGCGGTTTTCTACTAACTTCTTTAAATAGTACTTTATGCCTTGCTCGTAAATGATGGCAGCATCTTTAAAATAGCTGGCCTCTTGCGCTAGCGTGTTTACCACCGCAGGGTTTACCTGCTCTAGCAGCGGCAATACCTCGTGGCGCAAGAAGTTGCGCTGGTAGTGGGTGTCGGCATTGCTGGCATCGGTGCGCCAGGTTAGGTTGTTAGCTTGGGCGTATTCTTCCAATTCCGCCCTATTAAAAGCCAAAAGTGGCCTAATCAAGTGCCCCTGCTTGGGCAGCATGCCGTGCAAACCGCGTATGCCCGTACCTTTAATAATATTCAATAGCACGGTTTCGGCTTGGTCGTTTTTGTGGTGGGCGGTGGCTAGGTAGTAGCAATCCGTTTGCTTGCGTATGCCCTCCAGCCATTCGTAACGCAACTCTCGTGCCGCCATTTGGGTACTGAGGCCATGTAGCTTGGCATAGCCCTCGATATCAAATCGGGTACTAATAAACGGCAAATCCAATTGTTTAGCCAAATCTTTCACAAAAGCCTCGTCGCCATCGGCATCAGCACCCCGAAGCTGAAAGTTACAATGTGCCACGGCCGTTGCATAGCCAAGGCCGTGCAACAGGTGCGCCATTACCACGCTATCCAACCCACCGCTCACTGCCAATAGCACTTTATCGCCCCTTTGCAGCAGGCCGTTTTGCTGTAATTGCAAAGCCAGTCTATCTTGTAGCGCACTATTAATACTCGTCTTCCTCGTCATCGGCTATTAGCGACAGTGCGCCCTTTAATTCGTTGTAATCGTGGTGCGCGCCCCTTTGTTGCGTAATTACCAACCCCTGTTTATAAGTATCTATGGCCGCCTCCGCTTGGTCCATGGCTTCGTACAATTTGCCCAAATGATAATAGGCACCAGTGTAATTAGGATTGGTTTTCAATAAGTTATCAAAAAACTTTAACGCCTCTGATTTGTTATTAAGCTTGGTATATTCCTGAGCAATAGCATACAATAGAAATGAATCATCCGGATTATCCTTCAGCATTCCCTTAAGTTGTTCCAAACGAGCTTCAATCATTTTGATATTGTTATGATAAATGGCTATTTTCGCTACCGAAATTTTGATGACCAATTCTATAAATCAAGCCTAAAAATATGAAATTCTTAGTTTGTGTTAGCAAGGCGCCAGATACTACTACCAAGATTACCTTCACGGACAATAATACAAAGTTCAACGAAGATAAGGTGCAGTGGATCATGAATCCTACTGATGAGTGGTACGCCCTTGTAAAAGCCCTTGAGTTGAAAGAGAAACTTGGAGGCACTGTAACTACTGTAACTGTGGGCAAAGCCGACGTTGAGCCAGTTATCCGCAAGGGTTTGGCCATTGGTGCCGACGATGCCGTGCGCATTGACGCCGACGACGTGGACGCTTACCAAGTAGCTGCTTTGATAGCTGATTATGCCAAAAGCGAAGGCTACGATATTATTTTTACAGGTAAGGAAACCATTAACTACAACGGTTTTATGGTTGCTGGCATGCTATCTGAGTTGTTGGATTTGCCATACATTTCGTTGGGCGTAAAGCTTGATTTGAACGGCAATACTGCCACTGTAGTGCGTGAAATTGAAGGTGGTGAAGAAACCTTGGAAGTAAAAACCCCGTTTGTGGTTAGCTGCCAGAAAGGCATGGCCGAAGCCCGCATACCTAACATGCGCGGCATTATGGCTGCCCGCACTAAGCCATTGAAAGTAGTTGCTGCTGCTAGTGTAGATACCTACACCACGGTTCACCACTTTGAGGCTCCTAAAGAGCGTGGCAACGTGAAGCTTATCAGCCCCGATAATGTTGAAGAATTAGTAAGATTATTACACGAAGAAGCTAAAGTAATCTAAGCCATGTCAGTATTAATATTTGTAGAAACCCAAGAGGGTAAACTGAAAAAATCGGCCCGCGAAGCTGCTAGCTACGGTGCCAAACTTGCTGGTAAACTAGGTACTGATGCAGTAGCAGTTGCAGTAGGCAAAATTGACCATAGCGAACTAGCTACCCTTGGCCAACAAGGCGTAAGCAAAGTATTGCACGAAGAGAACGCAAAGCTTGACCATTTTGACAGCCGCGCTTTTACCAAAGTAGTAGCTGCGGCCGCTGATAAAGCTGGTGCTACCATTTTGATATTGAGCAGTACCTTCAATGGTAAAGCCCTTGCCCCTCGCCTATCGGTTCGTTTGAAAGCTGGTGTGGTAACTAATGCCACAGAGCTAGCCAACACAGAAGGCACCTTCACCGTTAAGAAAGCGGTGTTCTCAGGAAAAGGTGTTGCAAACTTTACTTTTGCTACCGAAAAAAAAATCATTACTGTTAATGCCAACTCTTTCCCGATTGCTAAGGGCGAAGGTTCTGCGGCAGTTGAGGATTTTAGCGCTGGCCTTGCTGATAGCGATTTTGGTGTAAAAGTATTGCACGTTGAGAAAGCTGGCGAAGGCATTCCGTTGCCAGAAGCTGAGTTGGTAGTATCTGCCGGCCGTGGCTTGAAAGGCCCTGAAAACTGGGGTATGATTGAGGAAATGGCCAACTTACTTCACGCTGCCACAGCTTGTAGCCGTGCAGTTAGTGACGTTGACTGGCGCCCTCACCACGAGCACGTTGGCCAAACTGGTTTGACCATCAGCCCTAACCTATATATTGCCGTTGGTATCTCTGGTGCTATACAGCACTTGGCAGGTGTGAGCAGCAGCAAAACGATTGTTGTTATCAATGTCGACCCAGAAGCTCCTTTCTTTAAGGCTGCCGACTACGGTATTGTTGGTGATGCATTTGCAGTAGTACCTAAGTTGAATGAGGCACTTAAGAAGTATTACGCCAACAATTGATAATTTGGGCTAATAAGCCTACATTGTATATATGGAGAAACTCGAACTCGAGATTGTAGCACTCTCTCACAGCATTGCCGGCTCCCACTCATATGCCGTAGTGCTGGGAGAGGTGCAAGGTGTGCGTCGCTTGCCCATTGTGATTGGCGGCCCAGAGGCCCAAGCTATAGCTGTGGCCCTAGAGAAGATGAACCCAAGCCGACCACTTACGCATGATTTGATGCGCAATATGTTTCTTACGTTTGATATCGAGCTTCAAGAAGTAGTAATTAGCAACCTGAAGGACGGTATTTTCTTTGCGCAATTAGTGTGCAGCCGTGGCGGCGAAACCGTGGAAATTGATTCGCGCACGAGCGATGCCTTGGCATTGGCGGTGCGCTTCAATTGTCCCATTTATACATTCGAGTTTATACTAGACCAAGCGGGTATTGTAATGGAAGATAGCCAGCAAGAAGCCAGCAAAGCAGATAAGGATGACGACGATGATGATGCTGACGAAACACCAACAGCCAATATCGAGTCTATCGTTTCTCCTACAGCTAAAAGTGGCAGCAATTTATCAAACTTAGGGTTGGATGAATTGAAGGAAATGCTTAACAACTTGCTAGCCAATGAAGATTACGAAACAGCGGCTAAGGTAAGGGACGAAATTACGCGTCGCAAAGAAAAAGAATCATAACCTATTAGCTGCACCTAACCACTACTGCCCGTGATATATGCAAGAGGAATACTAGGCATTGTTGTTTTGTTGGCCATATGCTATGCGCTTAGCAAAAACCGGAAGCAAATTGATTGGAAACTGGTTGGCGCTGGTATGCTTTTGCAAATTGTGTTTGCCCTCTTGGTGCTTAAAGTTGAACGAGTAACCCAGTTGTTTGATACTATTGCAAAAGGCTTTGTTGCTGTGCTTGGCTACTCGTCCGAAGGGGCAAAAATGCTATTCGGCAAGTTGGTTACCGATATGGATTCGTTCGGTTTCATTTTTGCATTTCAAGTACTGCCCACTATTGTATTTTTTTCCGCCCTCACCTCGGTGCTTTATTACTTGGGCATTTTGCAGCGTATCGTATTTGTCATTGCTTGGGTTATGAGCAAAACCATGCGCCTATCGGGTGCTGAAAGTTTAGCTGCAGCAGGAAATATATTTCTAGGCCAAACGGAAGCACCGCTGCTAGTAAAACCCTATTTGCCTAATATGACCCGCTCTGAGGTGATGTGCTTGATGACGGGCGGTATGGCCACAATTGCAGGTGGCGTATTGGTAGCGTATATTAAGTATTTGGGCGGACCTGACGAGGAAATGCAGTTATACTACGCTCGCCATTTCCTAACAGCCTCTATCATGTCGGCACCAGCAGCAATAGTAGCCGCTAAAATGCTGGTACCCGAAACGGAGCACGACAAAATTGACCGAAACATTATCATTCCTAAAGAAAAAATTGGTAGCAATGTGTTAGATGCATTATCAAACGGTACTACCGAAGGACTAAAGCTTGCCGTAAACGTAGGCGCGATGCTTTTGGCCTTTACCGCCATGATGTATCTTATAAACGGTATACTTGGTGCAGTTGGCGAGATAGGAAATATCAATGAAATGGTTGCTGCATCAACCGATGGTAGATTTCAGAACCTAAGCCTGCAATATTTGCTAGGTATGGCCTTTTCGCCACTTGCCTGGATTTTAGGCACCGATGCCAAAGATATGCTACTGATAGGCCAGCTTCTAGGCGAGAAAACCATCCTAAATGAGTTTTTTGCCTATGAAAGTATGGCTAAGATGAAGGATTCTGGCTTACTTACTGATGAGCGCTCCATTATCATTGGGCTTTATGCTTTGTGTGGCTTTGCCAACTTCGCCTCCATCGGCATTCAGATTGGAGGCATAAGTGTGCTGGCCCCCAACCAACGCCAAAACCTAGTGCAACTCGGCGTTTATTCCCTTATCGGCGGTACCATAGCTAGCTTCCTTACAGCGGTAATTGCTGCAGTACTAATTTAAGTCTCTGCAATCAGCTATTGATCCATTGCCTATATCCCTTGGATTTCCTTCCCCTTTTCATCTTGGGTATATTTGCCTACATCAATGGCGATGAGCAATTGCTTTTGAGAAAGCATGGGTTGATTTAAGATACTTTTCACCTAGCCTCTCTCATGGGGATCATGACTTACCATGTTTTGTTGCATGGGTAAGCTCCCAGACAATAATGCTAAAAACAAAAAACGGCCACCGATTGCTCGGTAGCCGTTCTTGCTATATTATATATCCATGGACTTTCGCCTGTGGACTGTGGACCAAAACTTACCAGTTTCCGCCTTTGCCTTTCGACTTAAAGCCACCACCGGTGCGACCACCGCCAGCACTGCCGTCGGTTTTATAACGGTTACGCTCCGGACGGTCACCACCACGTGCTGGTGGGCGACTGCCGCCGCGGTCTGAACTAGCACCGCG
>CAIOSU010000058.1 GCA_903861055.1 uncultured bacterium | reverse complement strand
GTTGGTCATAAACAGCTTGATGCTGTTTACAAATATATAGCCAATCAACGCGAGCACCACCAACACCAATCATTTCAAGATGAATGCCGCATGCTATACACAGAACATAGTGTAGCATTCGATGAGCGCTATGTTTGAGATTAATCATTTTAAAAACTCAAAACGAGCGACCCCTGCAGGATCATTTGGCTTTAGGTTTGGGTAAAATATTGCAATATCTTTTTATAATGGGTGGTAATTTTCATCTTTTTAACCAGTCTGGGCAACAAGTTTCTGCACACCTTTATCATTTTTGCCTTACCTTTGTGGCCAGTTCAAACCCACCCAAATCATGACTGAAAACGGCCCCAAACAAGCAGTACTTCTGCTAGCAGATGGAACCGCTTTTTATGGCAAATCTGCCGGAAAAATTGGTACAACAACTGGCGAAATTTGCTTTAATACTGGCATGACTGGCTATCAGGAAGTATTTACTGACCCATCGTACTACGGCCAAATATTGGTAATGACTGGCGACCACATAGGCAACTATGGCGTAAACGAAATTGACGTTGAAAGCGACGGAGTAAAAATAGCTGGCCTAGTTGTTAAAAACTACTCCGGTAAAGTGTACAGCCGCTATCAAGCTACCTTGAGTATACAGGAGTATTTGGAAAATGAGGGTGTGGTATCAATTTGCGATTTGGATACCCGAGCAATTGTGCGCCACATTCGTAGCGCTGGTGCCATGAACGCCATAATCTCATCGGAAACTACCGACCTTGAGGTGCTAAAAGCCAAATTGGCCGAGACCCCATCAATGGAAGGGCTAGAGTTAAGCTCTGTTGTATGCACCAAAGAGGTTTATTACACAGGTGCCGAAAACGCCCCAAAGCGCGTAGCTGTTTTAGATTTGGGCATTAAGAAAAACATATTGCGCTGCTTAAATGAGCGCGGAGTATATACCAAAGTATTCCCGGCCAAAACCCCCTTTGCCGAATTACAAGAATGGGGTGCCGATGGCTATTTTATCTCTAACGGCCCTGGCGATCCGGCATCTATGCCATATGCCGTAGAAACTACCAAAGCAATACTAGATACCAACAAACCAACCTTCGGCATTTGCCTAGGGCATCAAATCTTGGCTTTAGCCAACGGCATTGGCACCTATAAAATGTTCAACGGCCACCGTGGACTAAACCACCCAGTAAAGAACCTGGTAACCGGCAAGTGCGAAATCACTTCGCAAAACCATGGCTTTAGCGTGCAGTTTGAAGATGCCCAAAATAGCGGCAAAGTTGAGGTAACCCATGTAAACTTAAACGACAATACCGTTGCAGGTATCAAAGTAAAAGGCAAAAACGCCTTCTCGGTACAATACCACCCGGAAAGTAGCCCTGGACCTATTGATAGCCGCTATTTGTTTGACGATTTTGTGGCAATGTTGTAAATTCAATTTGGAAATTTGAAGATGTGCTAATTTGAAAATTGTCTGGACACTAACCAAATATTCAACTGATACAATAGCATTTAAATATTTTCAAAATTACAAATTTTCAAATTAAACCTTACATAGCAATGAGCATTATCATCGACATCAAAGCCCGTCAAATATTGGATAGCCGCGGCAACCCAACCGTTGAAGCAGATGTATTGACCAATAATGGCTACATGGGCCGTGCAGCAGTGCCTTCTGGTGCCTCTACTGGTATACACGAAGCAATGGAGCTACGCGATGGTAGTAACCTATACTTGGGTAAAGGAGTTTTGAAGGCGGTAAAAAATGTAAATACCGTTTTGACCGATGCACTTAACGGTATGAGCGTGTTTGAGCAGCGCACCATCGACCAAATGATGATTGATTTAGATGGTACTGCCAACAAATCGAAGCTTGGTGCTAATGCAATTTTAGCTGTAAGTATGGCTGTTGCAAAGGCTGCCGCGCAAGAGGCTTCGTTGCCACTTTACCGCTACATAGGCGGCAGCAACGCTTATACCTTGCCTATTCCGCTAATGAACATCCTCAACGGTGGTTCTCATGCGGATAACAAAATCGATTTCCAAGAATTTATGATAGTGCCAGTAGGCATGAGTAGCTTCAGCGAAGCTTTGCGCACTGGCGTAGAAGTATTCCACCACCTGAAAAAAGTATTGAAAGCCAAAGGATACTCAACCAATGTTGGCGATGAAGGTGGTTTTGCCCCAGAAATTGCCAGCAACGAAGAGGCTATCGAAACAGTTTTGAAAGCCATCGAATCGGCAGGATACAAGCCAGGTGTAGATATGTTTATTGCCATGGATGCTGCTGCTTCGGAGTTTTATAATGCCGAAGAAGGAGTATACCACTTCAAAAAATCGAGTGGGCGCAAACTGAGCAGTGCAGAAATGGCAGAGTATTGGAAAGAGTGGGTATTGAAGTACCCGATTATTTCTATTGAAGATGGCATGGCCGAAGACGATTGGGACGGATGGCGCAGCCTTACCGGCTTAGTTGGCGACAAGTGCCAATTGGTAGGCGATGATTTGTTTGTAACCAATGTAAAACGTTTGCAACAGGGCATTGATACTCATACCGCCAACGCCATTCTGGTTAAAGTAAACCAAATAGGTACCCTTACCGAAACCATTGATGCTGTGCAATTGGCTACTCGCTATAAGTACAACAGCATTATGAGCCACCGCAGCGGCGAAACTGAAGATACTACCATAGCCGACCTAGCCGTTGCGCTTAACTGTGGCCAAATCAAAACCGGGTCAGCAAGCCGCTCCGATCGTATGGCTAAATACAACCAACTACTTCGCATTGAAGAAGAATTGGGCAATGCAGCGTTTTACCCAGGCAAAGGGTATCGCTTCTTTTGATAGACACAAGATTTCAGACACAAGACACAAGACTAAGAGTGCCCGAAAACAAGTTTTCGGGCATTCTTTTGTTTTAGGTTGCTGTGAACAAATTTTACTACAACGCAACAAATCTTGTGTCTTGTGTCTTGTGTCTTGTGTCTCAATATTTTCTACCTTTACAATAATGCAAATACCTAACATCACCATACCATCCTTTTTGCGCAACAAGTATGTGCTTACCGCCTTGTGTTTCTTGGTGTGGCTGGTATTTTTCGATAGGCACAACCTTGTTACCCAATTCAAGCTTAAACAAGAACTTACCGAACTTGAAAAGGAAAAAGCTTATTACCAAGTTAAGGCGGTAGAAGTTGAGACTGAAGCAAAAGGGTTGTTCAGCAATGCCGAGAAACTAGAGAAATTTGCCCGCGAAGAGTACTTGATGAAAAAAGAAAACGAAGAGGTTTTCGTAATTGTTGAAGAGTAATCAGCACTTTGATTTAATCTGTCCCTCTGCCAGCTCAAAAATATTGTTTACACAAGTTTCAAAACAAAGGGATAAGCGCAGCGCCACCATGGTACTGGGCACCAGCTTGCGTTTTTCTATGGCATTGATAGTTTGTCGGCTCACTCCCACTAGTTGAGCCAATTGTGCTTGGGTAAGATTACGCTTGGCGCGCTCCACTTTCAAATGGTTGTTTATCATAGTAGCCCCTTGTGTTTTGCCAGATACTAGAATAACAATGTGGTAGGGGCTTTTAGTATATGGGTAGACAAAATTTATCCAGAGCGCTAGGTAGGCAGCGCCAAAACAAAACTATTTCAGAAATATTTTTAGCCACCTGCGCTTTACATTTTGTAATACTCTGGGTATTGCTTGTCGCAAATGCATGTCAAAATGGCAAGCATTTGCGACCACAACTAATTGTTTATCAATTATTTAGACGAAATAAGAAAGTTGAAGGTTGCGTTGTGAATGAAATAAATCCGAAAATATTTTTTCATCAACAAAATCCTCCAAAACATGTCAATCCCTAAAGAACCTCGGCAGCAGATGATCAATATGATGTATCTGGTGCTAACTGCCTTGCTAGCCCTAAACGTATCTGCCGAAGTGCTCAACTCCTTCCGGCTAATTGATGACGGCATAAAAGCCACCAACCAAAGCCTGGTAAGCAAAAACGCTGCCTTAATGGGCCAGTTTGAACAGAAATATGCTAACAACCCGGTAAAAACAGAGCCCTTTATTAAAGAGGCCCGCAGGGTGCAGATACTAAGCCAAACATTTTACGGCTACATTGAAGAGGTTAAGGCCAACATTATAGCCAAAAGCGGCGGCATTGACGAAGATGGAGGCCTAAAAGGCAAAAAGGATGTAGACGTAGGTACACGGTTGCTGGTAGATCAAAAGAAAGGCTATGAGCTGCAACAAAAAGTAAACGAGCTGCGAAGCCAGTTGCTTCTATCTGGCGTACTAAACGACGAAGACCTAAAAAAACTAGACCTTCAAATGCCCTTGAGCACCCACTACGATAAAACCGAGGCAGAGCGCTTGGGTAAAAAAGACTGGGTAACTTACAACTTTGAGAAAGTGCCCGTTGCTGCTACCATAGCCTTGCTGAGCAAACTGCAAGGCGATGTGCGCAATGCCGAAACCCTTATGCTCAACGAGATTTATAAGAAAGTAGATGTGGGCGTGTATAAGTTCGACAAGCTATTTGCCACCTCCATCAACGAAAACGGATTTGTGCTTGCTGGCCAACAAGAGTTCCGTGCCGATATATTTGTAGCTGCTACTAGCAGCACGCAAGAGGTGGAAGTGTTTGTGGGCGATTTTAAAGACCCTGCCGCCATGTACGAGCAAGGCACCAAGAAATTGAAGGAAGAAGTGGCTGACTTTCCATTGAAGGATGGCTACCAAAAGCTTGAAGTTAGGGGCGGAATGGCTTCGTATAGCGAACTAAGCAACAAGGTGGGCATCAACTCGCACACCGGTGTTATAAAACTGCGCGAGCCCGATGGCGTGGGCTTTCGCTATTTGCCTTTTGAGTTCAACTACCAATCATCCAAATCATCCGCAGTAGTATCCGCCGAGAAAATGAATGTGTTGTATATCGGAGTGCCCAACCCGTTGGCCATATCGGTACCGGGCGTGCCAGCCGATAAACTAACCGCAAGCATAAGCAGTGGCAACATAACCGGCAGCAATGGCTCGTATAGTGCCAAGGTAACGGCTACAGGCACAGTTACTGTAAATGTGTTTGCCAACATTGACGGTACAAACAAGAAAATGGGCGACATGACCTTCAGGGTAAAGAAAATACCAAAGCCGATACCCATAGTATTGGGTAAGGGCAGCTCAAGGATGCCAAAGAACAGATTTAGCGTAGCACAAACCATTGATTTGGACATGAACGAGTTTCCGTTAAACGTTCCTTTCGAAGTGGTTGAATATACCTACATGGTTTCAGTTGATGGAGAGATACAGGGCAACAGTAAAACCATAAAAAGCAAGGTATTGGTGCAAGACATCAGAGAAATAGTAAACAAAGCTAAAGCGGGCAAAAAGGTAACCGTTTACCTTGACAATAT
Source organism: uncultured bacterium (assembly GCA_903861055.1). Lineage (GTDB taxonomy): Bacteria > Bacteroidota > Bacteroidia > Chitinophagales > CAIOSU01 > CAIOSU01. The sequence goes on along the minus strand of CAIOSU010000058.1, from coordinate 2,205 downwards.
AAAGGCAAATGTTGCCGGAACCATTGAAGATGTAGGTAACCTAATTTACGAACTGAATTAAAATTAGTTCTACTATATTTTAGCGTTAAAAAATTATCACAAAATAGATGACCTAAAAATAAAATGCGCCTGCGTAACTCGCGGGCGCATTTTATTCATTTACCAATAAGTAATATTAAGCCACTTCAACAGTTGCTGCGGGATAATCGCTGTAGCCATCGGTGCCTGGGGTATAAAGCTTGTTATAATCGGGGTGAGCTAGTTCTAGGTCGTCTTGTAAACGGGCAACCAAGTCAGGATTTGCCAAAAACGGACGTCCGAAAGCAACCAAATCGCCACGACCTTCTTCCAATACTGCTTCAGCAGATACTTTATCCAAGCCACCACTATAAATAAAGGCTCCACCAAAAGCCTCTTTAAGTTTCTTTTTGCTAGCTTCTGGCACGGCAGGGGCACCTTGGCTGCTATGGTCAACATTGTGCAAGTAAACCAAACCTAGCTTACCTAAAGCGGTGGCCAGCTCAATATACTGTGCATCCAATTCATCGTGAATAGCGATGCCATTGAACACACCATAAGGCGAAACACGCATGGCCGTTTTATCGGCTCCAATAGCAGCAGCTACACGCTGGGATACCTCAATGGCAAAACGGTTGCGGTTAGTTGCGCTACCGCCATAAGCATCGGTGCGCTGGTTGGTGGCGGTATTCAAAAACTGCTCAATCAAGTAACCGTTTGCACCGTGCAATTCTACACCATCAAATCCGGCAACAATAGCGTTTTTAGATGCGGTCACGTACTCTTCAATAGTTGCTTCAATATCGGCGGCGGTCATTTCCTTTGGAGTTGGATATGGTTGCATACCGTTGGCATCGGTCCACATGGTTCCTTCCAATTGCACTGCACTTGGAGCTAAGACTTCAGCACCTGCTGGCAAATTCTCAGCAACACTTACACGGCCGGTATGCATCAACTGGATAAAGATTTTACCACCTTTGGCATGCACGGCATCGGTTATCAGTTTCCACCCGGCTACTTGTTCTTGGTTAAAAATGCCAGGTATACGCGCATAGCCTAAGCCATTTGGCGATGGGGCAACTCCTTCGGTAATAATCAAGCCTGCACCTGCGCGCTGTGCATAATATTCGGCCATTAATTCATTGGGTACATTACTAATGGCACGGCTGCGCGTCATTGGTGCCATTACTACCCGGTTCTTAAGGGTAATGCTTCCTAGTTGGTATTCGCTGAATAGTTTCATTTCTTATGGTCTTGTTTTTTGATTAATGTTTAAACATTAAAGTTGTAACAGTGTAATGCATCCCAAGCTTAAATAGTTCCTCAGAATCGTAGGAAAAACAAAAATAAAAAAGGCCGTCCCTAATGGGACGGCCTTTGGTTATGTTAAAGAGCGAAAGACTATTAAGCCTACTCTTCTTTTGTAGTATCCTCTTCAGCAGCTTCTGGGGCTTGGGCCTCTTCAGCAGCAGGAGCTTCAGCAACTGTTTCTTCGGCAGCTGGCGCAGTTTCAACAACCTCTGCAACCGGGGTTTCTTCAACCACCTCTTCAGGGGCTGTATCTTCCACTTTGGCTGGAGCAGCTTCTTTCTTAGCAGCAGGTTTTGCAGGGGCAGCAGTATCAGCACCTTTGCCACTGCGGCGGGTACGTTTCTTCTTAGCACCAGCTTCCTTCTTGTCACCAAGCAACAATTCGTTGAAGTCAACCAACTCAATCATGGCCATTTCAGCGGCATCACCATAACGTTCGCCTAGGCGAATGATACGGGTATAACCACCAGCGCGATCGCCGATTTTTGCAGCTACAGGGCCGAACAACTCGGTGATAACTTCTTTCTGCTGCAAATAGCTGAATACAATACGACGGTTGTGGGTTGTGTCCACTTTACCGCGGTTCAGTAGGGGCTCAACATATATGCGCAACGATTTAGCTTTGGCTACTGTGGTCTTGATGCGCTTGTGTGTGATAAGCGCATTAGCCAAGTTCATTAGCAAAGCCTTACGGTGCGAGCTGGTACGGCCCAGGTGATTTACTTTCTTCCCGTGTCTCATGACTTAGATTACTCTTCGTTTAACTTGTACTTCGAAAGATCCATACCGAAGGTAAGTCCTTTCTCATTAATCAATGCTTCTATTTCTACCAACGACTTCTTACCGAAGTTGCGGAATTTCAACAACTCATTTGTG
>CAIOSU010000057.1 GCA_903861055.1 uncultured bacterium | reverse complement strand
TGGCGCCATAGCCCACGGCCACGTTCAGCCATTTCGGGAAGTTGTTTTCGCGCTTGATGAACGACGAAACGTTGAACGAGAACCAAGTAGTAATAGCGTTGTAGTCTTTCAGCAGCACTTCGGGCGCGGTGGTGCCGTATAGGCTGGCCGCGCGGGTCTCTAGGTCGGCAGGGTACGCGGGCCGGTGCGCCGATATTTTCATGACTATACGCTGCTCGCCCCAGGTAAGCTCCTGCCCTATCACGAGCGCCGAGCCGAGCATGTTGGCCCCGAAATCGTAATAGCTAAAGCCCCATTTGTCGCTAAACCCATCGAGTATTTCAATGCTGCTTTGCAAAAAGGTGCCCGTGAGGCCGCCCACCCATACGGCGGTGCGGTTTTTTACGCCCGTCCAACGGTACATGCCCATGGCCCAGCGGCTCTGGTAGTAGCTATTGAACATATGCCCGGCCTTATCTACGCCCATCCATTCGCGGCTATCGTTAAAGCTATGGAACGCGCTGCGGGGGTAGCCTTTGTACCAATAGTAATTGAGCCCGCCGAGGGCGAGGCCGTAGGTGCCGAGTATGCCGCCGCTTACAAGGCCTATTTTGAGGGGGTTCTTATTGGTATCCACATCCAAATAGCGGGCACGGGTTTGTGCTTGGGCAGTGAGTGCCAAGCAGAGGAGGAGGAGTATGGATAATATGAAATGTTTCATTTGGGTTTGCGGCGGTTGTCCCAAACATCGGTTATATAAATAGTGTCATTAGTAAATTGGTATATTATGCTAGTCCTACGCCTGATTACACGTTTGTATTTACGTCGTTTTTTTGAAGTTGCTTTGCCACTTTGAGGGAATTGGATAATCAAGTTGATATTATCGTGAACTTCGTCATAGAATTCGCGAGCTACTTTTTTGCCCCAATCCTCAACCAAGTAAGCCACTGTTTTTTCAAAATTGACAGTAGCATCCTCCTGCCAAACAACTATTCTAGCCATTTCTTTGCTCTTTTCATAGCTTCCTCGTGTGGCACAAGGTTTCGGCCAAGTCTTATGTCTTCTTCTGCTTTTTCTTGCTGAGCTCGTTGCTCGTCCGTCATTTCGTCCCACCAGTCGGTTTCACCTTCGGCATTATCTTCCTTAAGTATTTCATATACTTTTTGAAGGATGGCTTCATTGTCCTTTTTGCTATCAATCAAGTGGTGCAGCTCTTCCAATAATGCTTTCGTTGTCATAGCACGTACAATTTACATTACTAAGATAACCAAAAATTTTGCCAAAGAAGTTACAAGAATATTGATAATGTGACCTATAACCAACCAAATTCACCACACTCCACACAAGCCCATATCTTAGCCCCCAACAACCACAAGCCCACTTAAACGAGACCTACGATTGATGGATGCCTCGGGTATTGGCACTATTGGGTTTAGATTTTTTAAGGCTATTGCTATATCGGTGGATTGAAGTTGAGTAGCATCATTTAGGTAGGTTTAATAATTATTAAATAAACTATAACGAACCATCATTATTCGTCTGCGGTTAGTACATTTACGAATACTAACCAAACTACGAACCCATGGCTTACGATACTTTAGTAGATGCCATTAACGGCCTTAAAGCCAAAGGATATACCTACGATTTTAACTTAAAAGAAAGCCGCCTTAATTGCACTGCTGCTGGCAGGCAATTATCGCCAGAGGAGTTTGAGGTAACCGAGGTTTACCGTTTTGAGGGCATGACTAACCCCGACGATAGCAGCATTTTGTATGCCATTGAAAGCGTTGATGGCCTGCGTGGCACCCTGGTAAGCGCCTATGGGGTGTATGCCGACTCGGTGAGTACCGTAATGATGGCCAAACTAGAGATTAAACACTAGCCACCATGGAAACCAAAGTGACCAAAGAGCACCTGCGAGTGTTTGATACATTCAGTGATGTATCGGATGAGGACTTAGAGTGGTTGGTGTGCAACTCACGCTATTATACTACTCTTAAAGATGCTTACTTGTTTAAGGAAGGCGACCCTACCAATGAGATGCACATAATACTTTCGGGCAAAATACTGTTGTATTTCAACCAAAATGGTCAACGAAGGAATGTTGGCGAACTTGAAGCCGGTGATGTAACTGGCGTGTTGCCTTACAGCCGGATGGTAAAGGCAGGAGGCAATGGTGTAACATTAGCACATACCGACATTTTATCGTTGCACCGCGATTGTTTTATGGATATGATTTGCAATCATCACGAGCTAACACAAAAATTGGTAAGCTTAATGACCAGTCGTGTTCGCGACTTTACCAAGCAGCAATCGCAAAACGAGAAGATGATTTCGTTGGGTAAACTTTCAGCGGGCCTGGCGCATGAACTTAACAATCCTGCCGCCGCGGTGGTGCGCAGCGCCAGCGAACTGAAAAAACACTTGAGCCATGTGCCCGACAAATTTAAACGGGTAATGCTTATGCAGGTTTCACCCGAAACCGTGGATTGCGTGAACGATATACTCTATCAAAAACTGGCAGGTATAATCAGCCTGAAGCAAAGCATGATGCAGCGCACCGCCCGCGAAGATGATATTGTGGAATGGATGGACGACCATGACATTGATAATGGTTTTGAGCTTGCAGAAAGCTTTGCTGATTTTGGCTACGAGGTTGAAGACCTGGAAAAAATATTGGAATGTGTCGGCGAACGGGAAATAACCCCTGTGCTTAGTTGGATGGATAACGTAATGACCACCGAAAAAATGGTGAGTGAAATAGAAGATGCATCAAAGCGAATATCGGCACTAGTGAACTCGGTAAAAAGCTACTCGCACATGGATAGGGCCAGCGACGTGGAGGCCGTTGATGTAAGAGAAGGCATACGCAGCACGCTTACCTTGCTCAACCATAAAGTAAAGAAGAACAATGTAAGGGTTGTGGAGCATTTTGATGAAACCTTGCCCAAGGTGAAGCTATTTGTAAGTGAAATGAACCAAGTATACACCAACCTTATTGATAACGCCTTGGATGCCATGGAGGGCCGCGAAGGGAATGTACTGGAAATAGCCACCAAGCAGGAGCGCGAATCGTTGGTTATTAGCATCCTCGATAATGGCCCGGGTATAAGCGAAGATATTATCAACCTCATATTCGACCCCTTTTTTACGACCAAGGCCGTGGGCAAAGGTAGCGGGCTTGGCCTTGAAGTAGTTAAGAAAATTGTGGAGCAGCACAAAGGAGTCATAAAAGCATACTCGGAACCCGGCAAAACCGAGTTCAGAATATGTATACCTTTTAATTAGACGGAAGACACAAGACGCAAGACACAAGACTTAACCAAGAAGTGTTGAGGGTAAATACTCGACTAATTTCACCCTTCAAGTTAAAACCAATTGTACCTAGTACTTCGTACATTAATTGTCACTCATGGAATCCACAGAGAAAAAAGCCAAACAACCCATCATATTTGCTGTTGACGATGACCCAGCGGTGCTGCGCGCCATAACCCGCGATTTGAAGGGCAAATACCGCAAAACATACCGAATACTAAGCACCGAGTTTCCGCAAGAGGCCCTAGACTCGCTTACCGAGCTGAAGAACAAGAACGAAACCGTGGCTATGTTCCTCAGCGACCAGCGCATGCCCGACATGTTGGGTGTCGATTTTTTGGAAAAAGCCAAGAAAACGTTCCCCGATGCCAAAAGGGTATTGCTTACGGCCTACTCTGATATTGATGCGGCCATAAAAGCCATTAACGATGTTCAGCTCGATTACTACTTAACCAAACCTTGGGACCCGCCAGAAGAAAAGCTCTTTCCGGTGCTAGACGACCTATTGGATAGTTGGCAGGGCGCCTATAGGCCTCCGTTCGAAGGCATCAAGCTTATTGGCTACCAGTATTCTCCAAAATCACATACCATAAAAGACTTTTTAAGCGCTAACCTCATCCCTTACCATTGGATGGATATAGAGACCAATGAAGAGGCTCAAGAAATATTACAACGCAACGGCTTAGATTGGAAACAACTGCCCGTGGTGGTTTTTGAAGACGGCAAAGTAGAAGCCAACCCACCCATGACCTTAATTGCTAGCCACATAGGCATGCAACCTCACGCTAAACAAGAACTTTATGATGTGGTTATAGTTGGCGCCGGCCCATCAGGGCTGGGAGCAGCGGTATATGGTGCCAGCGAAGGACTTAAAACAGCCTTGATTGAGAAGCGGGCACCCGGCGGACAAGCGGGCACGAGCTCTCGCATTGAGAACTACTTGGGTTTCCCAAACGGCCTCAGCGGCTCCGACTTGGCGCGCAGGGCCATTACCCAAGCAACACGGTTTGGAGCTGAGCTGCTATCGCCGCAAGAGGTAGTGAGCATTGTACCCGACCTAAAATACAAGCGCATTAAACTAGCCGATGGCTCGGAAATAGTAACCAAATCGATAGTTATTACCACTGGCGTAGATTATAGATACCACCCCGCCAAAGGGGCAGCCGAGCTAACAGGTATGGGCGTGTACTACGGCGCAGCCATGACCGAGGCCGCTGCTTGTAAAGATAAAACCATAGTAGTAGTGGGTGGTGGCAACTCCGCTGGCCAAGGCGCTATGTACTTATCGCAGTTTGCCACTAAGGTAGTTATCCTTATCAGGCAAAAGGACCTTACAGCTACTATGTCGTCTTACCTCATTGACCAAATAGCTGGGACGCCAAACATCGAGATTATGGGGCAAAAAGATGTGCTAGAAAGCCGAGGTAATGGCAAGTTAGAGCAACTTGTGATAAAATGCCTTGAAACCAATAACGACGAGGTGCTAGATGCCAGTGCTATGTTCGTATTTATTGGCGC
>CAIOSU010000056.1 GCA_903861055.1 uncultured bacterium | reverse complement strand
GTTTGAGCAATGCCACTATTGCCAACCCAATTGCCAGCCCAACGGTAACTACTACCTATAACGTAACCGTAACCGATGCCAATGGTTGTATCAATACTGGAAGCACTACCATTACCGTAAATCCACTACCTACCCCAACTGCAACTGGCGGTACAATCTGTATCAACGGCAACACCCAATTGAACGCAAACGGTGGTGTAAGCTATGCCTGGAACAACGGAACCACGCTTAACAACGATGCCATCCGCAACCCGCAAGCTACACCAACGGCCACAACTACTTATGTTGTAACCGTAACCGATGCCAATGGCTGCATAAATACTGCCCAAGCAGTGGTAAATGTAAACCCATTGCCAACAGTAACCACCTCACCTAATGCTACTATCTGTATTGGTGAGAGCAGCGCTTTAAGTGCTACCGGTGGCATAACCTACCTTTGGTCGCCAGCTGCAACTTTGAGCAATGCCAATATTGCAGGCCCTGTAGCTACACCAACGGTAACTACCACTTACAACGTAACCGTAACCGATGCTAATGGCTGTATAAACTATGGCAGCACTACCATAACCGTGAACCCGCTACCAGTGGTGGCAACTTCTCCGCCAGCGGCTATCTGTATTGGCCAATCATCTCAGTTAACTGCTACAGGCGGCGTGAGCTATGCTTGGAGCAACGGTGCCAGCTTGAGCAATGCCACTATTGCCAACCCAATTGCCAGCCCAACGGTAACTACTACCTATAACGTAACCGTAACCGATGCCAATGGTTGTATCAATACTGGAAGCACTACCATTACCGTAAATCCACTGCCAATAGTTACCATCCACCCTGACACTTTGCTTTGCCTAGGCGAGCGTGTGCAGTTGTTTGCTACCGGTGGTGCTGGTTATAGCTGGGGTCCTTCGGCAGGCTTGAACTGCTTGAACTGCCCAAATCCTATAGCAACACCAACGGTGAATACTACCTATACTGCCGTTGTAACCAATATTTTTGGTTGTGTAGATAGTGCCCAAGTGAGGGTAAACCTAAATACCGTTGATGCTCGTTTTAGCACATCCGATACTACCGCTTGCTTGCCTACTACCGTTCAGTTTAATGATTTAAGCGTGGCCGATAGTACTATCGTTGCTTGGGGTTGGATATTTGGCGATGGCGCAACATCTTTTGCCCAAAACCCAAGCCATACCTATACCGTAGCTGGCGTTTATACTGCCCAATTGCAAGTTACAACCAGCACTGGTTGTATTGATACTGCCAGTTTGGTTATTACCATAAATGCATTACCAGCAGTTGCTGCAGGTCCTGACCGTACTATTTGTATAAACGATACGGCTACTTTGCTTGGTACTGGCGGCGTTATTTACCAATGGTCTCCTGCTGGTAGTTTGAGCGATGCTAATGTTGTTTCTCCGCAGGCATTTCCAACCAATACCACTACCTATGGTTTAACTGTAACTGATGCAAACGGTTGCCAAGGCACGAGCCAAGTTATAGTTAATGTAAACCCATTGCCGGTGGTAACTACCACTCCAAGCCAAGAGCTATGTAATGGCGATGTACTGCAATTGAACGCCACAGGCGGCGTTGGCTACCTATGGACTCCAGCATCAGGTTTGAGCTGCAATACCTGCCCTAACCCTATTGCCAATCCTTTTAGCCCAACTAATTTGGTGCACACCTATACCGTTCAGGTTACCGATACCAACGGCTGTATCAATACCGGATCAACTACCATTACTAGGTTGTTGTTGCCCGGCATTACCATTAACCCTGACACCACTGTTTGCTTTGGCAATGCCGTTGAAATTTCGGGCGGCTCTATGCAACCATTTACCTATCTATGGCAGCCTTCTGCTGGCTTAGCTTGCGATACTTGTAGCACTACCATTGCCTCTCCTGACAGCACTACCACTTATACCCTAACGGCTACTGGTGTAAATGGTTGCCCAAGGTCAGAGGAAATAACCATTACGGTTAATCCTTTGCCTATTGCAGTTACGAGCCCTGATACGACTATTTGTCACAGACAGACAGTGGAGCTAACAGCAAGTGGCGGAGTTGATTATGTTTGGACACCAACGCAAGGTATTACTTGTGGCAATGCTTGCAACATGGTAGTTGCAGCACCCGATAGCAGTGTAACTTACACTGTATTGGTTACTGATGCCAATGGTTGCCAAAGCACTGCCGAAATAGATGTTGTAGTGCATCAGCTAGAGGCTATTTTTACCTTATCCGATTCGAGCGCTTGCACGCCACAATATATTACCCTAACTGACCAAAGTAGCGGCGATAACCCAATCGTTTCTTGGTTATGGAACTTGGATGATGGTGGTTTGGCCAACACCCAAAACACTACGGTAACTTACAGCACTCCTGGCCGCAGAGAGATTGTATTACTTATACAAGATAGCTACGGTTGTATGGATACTGCCATGCAGCTAGTGGATATGTTGCCATCTCCTGTGGCAATTGGTGGTCCTGATACCACGATATGCTTCGGGCAGGTAGCACAATTGCAAGGTTTTGGTGGCCAAATATTTGTTTGGAGCGGCGACCAATATATTAGCGACCCTAATATTGCGAACCCAACCGTGAAGCCAACTACCACTACCGATTATTTCTTGCGCACCGAGTTCCTTAACGGTTGTATCGCTTTTGATACCGTGAAGGTTTCGGTAAATGCTCTGCCGATACCAGCAATAAATGGTGACACCGTTGCTTGCTTTGGCGATAGCCTCAGGTTTACCGCAACAGGTGGTAGCGATTATGTTTGGACCCCAACTACATATCTTACAACGTCAACCTTGCCGAATACCACTGCTTATGCAGCGCAAGACATAACCTATACCGTATTGGTTACCGATACCAATGGCTGCGCTGCCGTTGACAGCATAGTACTTAAGGTGAATCCGGTGCCAGCTATTACCGTATCGCCTAACGTTGATATTTGCTTGGGCGAAAGTGCCAACTTGGAGGTATCGGGTGCTATTGATTATGCTTGGGGTCCGAATCAGGACATTTCTTGCCTTGATTGCACTAACCCAACGGCTACCCCAACCGAAAGCGTTACTTATTTAGTAGTAGGATACAATGAGTTTGGCTGTAGCACTTTAGATACTGTTAGGGTAAATGTTAGGCCTTTGCCAACGGTGCAAACTATTGCTGATGTGACCTTATGTAATAGCGAAACGTTGGAATTGACCACCAGTGCCACTGGCGCTACTGGCTTCATCTGGACCGCAAATGGCCAGCCCGATGCTACTATCCAAAGCCCTATGATTGCTCCAACTATTAGCACCACTTACATTGTTGAGGCATATAACCAATACGGTTGTAATGATTTTGACACCGTAAATGTGAAAGTAATTGAAACCATATTGGCTGCGGTAAGCGATGGGGCCATTATTTGTGAAGGGCAAAATGTGAATTTGAGTGTTGATATTTTGGAAACAGGCTTATCAGGTTATACCATTACTTGGTTGCCAGAAAGCATGTTCAATAACCCGAACCGTTTGTCGCAAACATTTTTCCCTGGCGAAAGCATGACCGTTCAGGTGGTTATAAATAGCGAAGGTTGTGCGGCAGATACCCAATCGATAAACATTGTGGTAAACAGCTTGCCGACGGTTGACCTTGGACCAAACAGAACGGTATTGTTGGGCGAATACGTGACATTGAATGCCAATACCACGGGCAATATAGCAGAATACTATTGGAGCCCTAACGATAGCCTTGATTGTAGCGATTGTGATAACATAAGTTTCAACGCGTGGGGCAGCAATACCTACAATGTTTTCGTAACCGATGTAAATGGTTGTACCGCTGAAGATGACGTAAGCGTAAAGGTTTTGACCACTTGCGAGCAGGATATTTTTGTACCTAACTCGTTCTCGCCGAACAATGATAAGAGCAACGACGTGCTATACGTGCGCAGCCATTCGTTTGAGCAAATTAAAGTATTCAGAATCTTTGACCGTTGGGGTAATTTGGTGTTCGAAACCAGTGATATTGAGCAAGGATGGAACGGTATATACCACAATTCAATGGTGGACCCTGGTGTATTTGTATATTACCTAGAAGGTACTTGCCCTAACGGTGGCGATGTATTCTTAAAAGGAAATGTAACAGTACTAAGGTAAAAGCAAACAACTATTTACTAGTTACTGATTTGCGCTGGATACGTTTAATTTTGCCATACCGCACCAAGTGGATGATAATAAAATCAACAACTAAGCAAGTTGCTATAACTATGCCCGCCGTTTGTGCGGTTGTAAAAAGTAAGTGGTCCATTGGTCATTACGTTAGTTGGTCATCTAAAAAGTATATAGGGAACAGCTCTTTGAAAGCAATCCGACAATGGGG